>NZ_CABVDF010000104.1:0-9252 GCF_902497045.1 uncultured Blautia sp.
ATATACCTTGCTCTGCAAGAGGCTGCCGACTCAATGTCTTAACTAAATGACATTGTCTGATGCCTCCCTGGTATCCCGCCCTGTTTATCCCAGGATCTCTACCCATTTTTCTTCCGGATAATCAACTACAACGCAGTCATTCAAATATGTTCTCTCCGGAAGTACAATAAGAACATGCGCAGTCTCTTTATTTACCGGAATCGCACTTAAATGCCATACACCGGTATTCAGAAGGACCATTGTTCCCTTTGGCACAAGAAATGCCTCTGTAAGCTCCGGAACCGCTTCTTTTCCTGCCGGTGCAACATGTACGATCACGTCATCATCCAGACAGAGAACGCCTTCCTGCGTATAATTATGGTATTCTGCAGTGGTAACCACCATCTTTTCCGGTTTATGTACCAGAAGCGGAGAAAAAGCCATCTGCATATTACCGGAACTGTGCATTTTCAGTCTGTCCTGATAAAAATCCCCCAGACTGTAGCCATCCGGATTCAGAAGATCTGTAAAGCTTCCGAATTCCTTAAAATTTTCTGCTGTGATTTTTTTTGCATGGATCTGTTTCATGTGTAAATACCTCCCATTTTTATCATGTATCATTTTGCCGTATTTCTTTTCAGCTCATGACCTTTAATATTTCCAGACTTTTGAATTTTCTGTCTGTATTTTTTTCCGTATAGGTATGGATGATCCGTTCCAGTTCTGCCAGTACCTGAGAACTGACTGAAAAAGTATAAAGCTTTCCCATAGGCGCGCTGACAATATAACGCATGGCATAAAGAGCCGCACCTGAAATCCTTACTGCATCTCTCACTCCCACTGCACAGGACTGGCACACAATCCCATGGTTTTCCTGCGAAAAAAACACTTCTGTTTCCGAAAGTTCGTCTTTCGAACAATTTTCACAGGAAACCAGCTCCGGACAATACCCCTGCTCCGCCATGGTGCGCAGTTCAAAGATGCATCTTACCAGAGCGTCCTCAACATGAGGATTCATAAGAGCCTTTACCGTAACATAGAGAAGATTCATCATCTCTCTTTCATCCGTGCCCTCTTTTCCAAAGTAATCTGCAAGCTCCAGAAAATAATACCCATAGTAAATGCCCGGCTGCATAGCTGCCAGTTCCATAAAATGGTGGGTTACATTTACCTGATTCAAATTATAGCTGGTTCTTCCCTCGTACAAAGTAAAATTCCCAAAAACAAAGGGTTCCGCAGCTGCCATAAAGGGGCTGTTCACTCTTCTCGCCCCTCTGGCAAACGCAGAAATCTTTCCTCTTTCTCTGGTCAGAAGCACGATTCTTTTATCATATTCTCCTATCGGCATCGCTGAGATCACCACACCCTGAACTGTGATCAGATCACTCATCTGTCAGATTTCCTTTTTGTCATATCCAAAGTTTTTGATCAGAAAATCACTGTCCCGCCAGTCTTTTTTCACTTTTACCCAAAGTTTCAGGTTCACTTTTGCATCCAGCATTCTCTCCAGTTCAAACCGGGCATTGCTTCCGATTTTTTTCAGCATAACACCCTGTTTGCCTATGATGATACCTTTATGAGAATCTCTTTCACAGATAATGGTCGCATCAATATCCACCAGACGGCCTTTGCCCGGGCGTTCTTTCATCCTGTCAATGGCCACTGCGATCCCATGAGGAATCTCTGCATCCAGCGCATGAAGCGCTTTTTCCCGGATGATCTCTGCAGCAATCTGTCTCTGAGGCTGATCGGTTACCGTATCCTCATCATAGAACATAGGACCGTAAGGAAGATATTTTAAAATACTTGGAATAATATCCTGGGTATTAACTGCCCGGAGAGCAGAAACCGGAATAATCTCATCAAAATCGTAAAGCTTCCGATAGGTATCGATTGCTTTTGCAATTTCCTCTTTACCAACCGTATCTACCTTGTTGATGATCAGAATAACCGGAATATTCAGTCCTCTCAGCTGTTCTGCAATATGCTTTTCTCCCGCACCGATGAATGTGGTCGGCTCCACCAGCCAGAGGATCACATCCACATCTTTCAGAGTACGCTCCGCCACCTGGACCATATATTCTCCCAGCTTGTTTTTTGCCTTGTGGATACCAGGCGTATCCAGAAACACAACCTGCCCTTCCTCACAGGTATAAACTGTCTGTATCCTGTTTCGGGTTGTCTGAGGTTTTTTTGAGGTAATGGCGATTTTCTGTCCGATCAGATGATTCATCAGAGTGGACTTTCCCACATTGGGACGGCCAATGATAGCTGCAAAACCTGATTTAAAATTATCGTTCATGTTTACCTGCTTTCTTTTTATCTCTCAACAGGAAATCAGAGATTTGATCTCTTTAAATATCTCCCGCTCTTTCTCTATTGCTGTCTCACTTCCCACAACGCAGACTGCATCATCAGAAAGGATCGCCTCCACCAGAGGAGCCAGATTTCGAATATCCTCCACATCTGCATTCAGGATCTGATCTCTTTCCTTCTGCATCATCTCTTCCGTAATACCACAGAAATATGCAGTTTTAGAAATACTCCCCTGCATCTGAGGTGTTCTCGGTACATCCTTGCCGCTGATGGTACCAATGATATATTTTGTCATTTCCCGTTCATCTGCCTGGAATGTGCGTACATATTCCGGAATTCCTTCATAAACCTCCAGCGTACGCTTCAGGTGCGGATCTCTGTAGGAAACAAAATAGCTCTCACCACTTCTCTTAAAACCGCTCATGCATCCGTAGGCGCCGCCCTTTACACGAAGGTTCATCCAGAGATAGTCGTAGCTTAACGCCACTTTCAGAATATCAAGAGCGCCTGTATATTCGTAGCCTTTTTTACGGAAATTACCGGTACGGGCAACATACTGCACCTGTCCTGAAGTGGTAAAGCCTTCATTCTTCTTTTCGCAGGACATCGGCTTTGAAGAAGCTTCTGCAGCCTCTGTATGAAGGGTATCCTTCAGAGCCTTTACCTGCTTCATTACTGTATCCAGAGATTCTCTCTCTCCGGTATAGCTGACACAGAGAAGCTCCGGCCGAAGAATTTCAGTCATAAGAGCAGTCAGCTTCTTTACCAGCTCTTCTTTCCGGCTGTCAAACTCCTTCTCCAGTTTCTCGATGAACTGATAATAGCCAACTCCAGCCATTTCATCCTGAAAAGCTGCCATAGGAGAACTGTAGGAAGCGCCGCGAAGCACTGCTGTGGAATGGCCTGCACTTACAAGATTTGCCTGAGCTCTTGATTTCACCCTTGCAATGATCTCATAAAGACGTTTGCCGTCATCCAGCTTTGAAGTATTCAGGATTTCACGGATCATCCTGAATAAAACATCGATTCTGGGGTACATCACCTTTCCTCTCACAGAAAACACCGCTTTGTATTCTTCTGTTGAATCTGCCCGGTCAAAAACCTCAACTCCACAGGAAATTCCCCCTGTTTCCGCATTGATTTCATTGGAAAGCTCTCCGTAACTGAAATGAGCCGTATCAACAAAACCAAGTACTGATTTCAGAAGTCCCAGATAAGGAACATCCTCCGGATCCAGATTCTTCAGATCAAACATCAGATCCAGATAGGAAATTCCATTGGTAGGAACCTCATGATAAAGGAAAAGACTTCCGGAAACATCCAGCTCCTCATTGGTAAATCCGGCCGCTTCTTTTTTGATATCTTCTCTTTTCAGCATAGGAATACATTTTTCGCTTCCCGGTTCTTCCTCTGCTTCCTGATATTCCACAAGAGCTTTTGTTTTTTCTACCAGAGTTTCTTTTTCTTCCTGTGTCATTTTTTCCAGTTTGGCCTGCAGCTGTTCTTCCAGCGCCTTTTCCCTGCGGGCTGCAAGTCCCTTGGAAGGTACCAGAGTGATCACAGATCCATGAGGATTATCCAGAAGATATTTCTGGATCAAATCTTCGAAATATCTTTCTCCGGACAGAGCCTTAAGTTTTTCAAATACCGGAATAAGCTTTACATGGCTGAATGCTTTTTCATCGCTGTACAGCCAGCTTCCAAAAATATCCAGACCATACATAAGACCCTTTGGCCATGCAGAAAAATCAGCTTCTCTGTAACGGAATTCCATATAGTTAATTCCGGCCTTCAAAGCCTTTTTGTCAATTCCGTTCTTTACAATATCTTCCAGAGTTGTACGGATGATCTCAACAAATTTTTCTTTTTTATCCGGATCCGTTCCCTTTGCCACAATGTCAAAATAAGGCTGCAGTATACCGTCATCATAGGAACCATAAACATCCATGCCGATCTGTGCATCCAGAAGCGCCTGTTTCAGCGGAGCTCCGGGTGCGCTCAAAAGAGCGTAATCCAGCACTTCAAAAGCCATGGCCGTAAGCTCATCTGAGGCATCTCCTACCACTGTACTGTACGCAAGATACGCATTTCCTTCTTCATTTTCACTTTCGGAAACAGGATATTCCAGCTGGAGTTCCTTTCTTTCTGTAAAAGCCGGCTGAAGAGGAAGATCTGAATCCACCTCCAGTTTTTCAAACGCCGACAGATAATGTTCATCAATAAATTCCAGCTTCTCTGCCATATCCATATTTCCATAAAGATAGATATAGCTGTTGGAAGGATGGTAATAAGTTTTGTGGAATTGCAGGAATTCCTCGTAAGAAAGTTCCGGGATGTGATTTGGATCTCCTCCGGATTCACAGCCATAAGGAGTATCCGGAAACAGAGAATTCATGATCTCTCTTTCCAGAACTTCATCCGGCGAGGAAAATGCGCCCTTCATTTCGTTGTATACAACTCCATTATACTTTAAAGGTCCTTCTGTATCTTCCAGCTGGTAGCTCCAGCCTTCCTGACGAAAAATCTCTTCTTTTTTGTAGATATTCGGATAAAAAACCGCATCCAGATATACATGCATCAGATTCTGAAAGTCCTGATCATTACAGCTGGCTACCGGATAGCAGGTCTTGTCCGGATAAGTCATTGCATTCAGAAACGTATTCAGTGATCCCTTAACAAGCTCCACAAAAGGATCCTTCAGCGGAAATTCCCTGGATCCGCAGAGAACACTGTGTTCCAGAATATGAGCTACGCCCGTACTGTTTTTCGGCGGAGTACGAAACGCAATATTAAATACTTTGTTTTCGTCATCATTTTCGATCAGCATAACTCTGGCACCTGTTTTTTTGTGCCGGAGAAGATATCCTGCTGAACGGATATCGCTGAGATTTTCTTCTCTTATTATTTCATAAGCAGAAATTCTGTCTTTATTCATGTTTGCCTCCGGTTTTTATTATTCAGTATTTCTTTTTTAAGTCTGTTTATTCCGGCATACCGCCTTCTCCAGGAAAATAAAGCTCATATATTTCACGGGCAGCTCTGGTCACAAGAGCCAGTTCTTTTTCCATGCCGAGATCTTTCGGGAGGCATACGGCTGTTTTATAAATGTCTTTCTGAAGCTTTGCCTTCACATCATCTTCTTTGATGGTAATAATACCACAGAGCATGGAGTTATAAGATCTGTCTGTTTTGCACAGATCCATATAAAGCTTGACCAGATGGCAGCATTCCCGGTACAGCAGTTCTTTATGAAGCTCGCTTTTTTCCTGAATTTCCAGGAACTTCACAGAATTCAGTTCCTTCATAACGTCTTTATAAGCACCTTTTACCCCAAACCACTTATTGGCTGCATTTTTATTAAATTCCATGGTCATCCAGAATCTCAGATAGCCGTCTGCTATTTCGCTTCCGTTCTGGCTGTAGCGCGCTTCCCAGATCTCTTTACGGATCTGGTTTGCCTCCTGATCTTCTCCTGATGCAACAGCCTCATCCAATAGAGCTTTTCTCTTTTTTGGATCTGCTTCTCTGTAGTATTGTGCAATTGTCTGTGTATCCATATATATTTCTTTCTCCTTTATTCATTCTCACTGCAGTAAACAAGCTCTGTCTCTGCAAGGCTCAAAGCTTCCTCAATAACCTTATCCATGTCCATATACCGGTACATGCCAAGTCTTCCGCCAAAAAGAACATTCTTTTCTTCCAGGGCCCGGCGTTCATATTTTGCGTACAATTCGTTATTTTTCGGATCATTAACCGGATAGTACGGCTCTGCGCCTTCTGTCCATTCCGCTGAATATTCTCTCGTGATCACAGTTTTCGGCTGCTTGCCGAATTCAAAATGCTTATGCTCAATGATCCTTGTATAAGGCACTTCATAATCTGTATAATTGACTACGGCATTTCCCTGATAATTTGCCATATCAAGAACCTCTGTCTCAAATCTCAGAGACCGGTAGTCCAGATGACCATAGCAGTAATCATAGTATTCATCCAGCATACCGGTAAACAACACCTTGTCTGCCTGGGAACAGAGTTCCTCCTTATTGGCAAAAAAGTCTGTTTTCAGGATCACCTGCGTGCCCTCCAGAAGTTTCTTGATAATACCGGTATATCCGCCTTTTGGAATTCCCTGGTATGGATCCTTAAAATAATTATTGTCGTAGGTGTAACGCAGAGGAAGTCTTTTGATAATAAAAGACGGAAGATCTTTGCATTCTCTTCCCCACTGCTTTCTGGTATATCCCTCAATAAGTTTCTCGTAAACATCCTGGCCTACCAGGGCAAGTGCCTGTTCTTCCAGATTCTTGGGATTGGTAATATGCATTCTGGCAATCTGTTCCTGTATTTTGGCTTTTGCCTCAGCGGGAGTACGGACTCCCCACAGCTGATGGAAGGTATTCATATTAAAAGGCAGATTGTAAAGCTCATCCTTATAAACAGCAATAGGTGAATTTACAAAATGATTAAACTCTGCAAACTGATTTACATACTCCCATACTTCTTTATTGGATGTATGAAAAATGTGGGCTCCATAACGGTGTACCTGAATCCCTTCAACATCCTCTGTATAAATATTTCCGCCAATGTGATCTCTTTTATCAATCACAAGACATGTCTTTCCTCTTTTTACTGCCTCATGTGCAAATACAGAGCCAAAAAGACCTGCTCCTACAATCAGGTAATCATATTTTTTCATGAAAAAACCCTCTTTCTTCTGAATCATTATACCTAGTATAACAAATCAGAAAGAAAAAGGGTAGTCCTGTTTTACGTCAGCTTTGTACATTTCGCACAAAAACTACATTTAAACAAAAATCATTCAGGATCGATAAACATCGCATCTCCAAAAGAAAAGAAACGGTATTTTTCCTGTACAGCCTCCTCATAAGCTGCCATGATCCGCTCCTTTCCTGCAAGAGCAGAAACGAGCATCATCAGGGTAGATTCCGGAAGATGGAAATTTGTGATCAGTCCGTCGATCATTTTAAACCGGTAGCCGGGATAGATAAAGATTTCTGTCCATCCGCTTCCTGCATGAATGACACCATCTTCATCTGAAGCCGATTCCAGAGTACGGCAGCTGGTAGTTCCTACCGCTATCACACGCCCTCCCTGTTTTTTTGTCCGGTTGATCAGTTCTGCCTGATCCTCTTCCACCATATAAAACTCGGAATGCATATGATGCTGTTCCACATCGTCTACCTTTACCGGACGAAAAGTTCCAAGACCTACATGAAGTGTCACATGAGCAATATTTACACCTTTTTCCTGCACCTTTTTCAGAAGTTCTTCTGTAAAATGCAGTCCGGCTGTAGGGGCTGCCGCAGATCCGTCATGCTTTGCATATACGGTCTGATAACGGTTTTTATCCTGTAGTTTATGAGTGATATACGGAGGCAGAGGCATTTCACCAAGCTGATCCAGGATTTCCTCAAAAATTCCTTCATAATGGAATTGGATCAGACGGTTTCCCTCTTCTACAATATCCAGGATCTCTCCTGTCAGTATTCCATTTCCAAAAGTGATCTTTGCTCCGGGTCTGGCTTTTTTTCCCGGTTTTACCAGGCATTCCCAGATATCATCCTTTTTTCTTTTTAAAAGAAGAATCTCGATAAGTGCCCCTGTCCCTTCTTTATGCCCGTATAAACGAGCCGGAATCACTCTGGTATCATTAATGACCAGACAGTCTCCATCTTTTAAATAATCCAGAATGTCCGTGAAATGACGGTGTTCTACACTTCCGTCTTTCATGGAAAGATGAAGAAGTCTGGAAGAGCTTCTGTCCTCCAGAGGGTCCTGTGCTATAAGCTCCTTGGGGAGGTCATAATAAAAATCTGATGTCTTCATTTCTTTACTCCTTCTCTTCTGATGCTTTCCATTCTTTCCTCCATTGGCGGATCTGGTTCCATTCCTTATTGGTCAGATCTGCTTTTTTCAAAAGATCCGGTCTCCATTTTGCAGTACGGTAAACAGACTGTTCTCTTCTCCATGCATCTACATTAGCATGATGTCCGGAAAGAAGCACCGGCGGCACCTGCTTTCCATGCCAGATTTCCGGTCTGCTGTACTGAGGATATTCCAGCAGGTTTCCAGAAAAAGATTCCGTTTCACCGGACTCCTGATTTGTCAGGACTCCCGGCACCATACGGGAAATAGAATCCATCATGACCATAGCCGGAAGCTCCCCTCCGGTAAGCACATAGTCTCCAATGGAAACATAATCTGTGACGATTTCCTCCAAAACACGTTCATCGATTCCCTCATAATGACCGCAGAGAAACACAAGATCTTTTTCTCGGGCAAAATCTTTTGCCATCTCCTGATTAAAAACCTTCCCCTGAGGTGTCAGAAAGACAACTCTGGGTTTGTAACCGATTTTTTCTTCAACAGACTGATATGCCAGGTATACAGGCTCTGCCTGCATCAGCATACCGGCTCCTCCTCCATAAGGATAGTCGTCCACCTTCTGATGTTTGTTAAAGGCATAATCTCTGATATTAACTGCTTCGATATCCAGAAAACCACCTGCTATCGCACGGCCGATGATACTTGTATTCATACCGTCCCGGATCATATCCGGAAAAAGTGTCAGCACATGAAAATTCATTTATATCAGCCCTTTCATCAAGTGTATGGTCATAATATTTTTTTCGATATCCACATCAAGGATACATTCCCGGATAGCCGGAAGAAGAACCTCTCCGTGTTCTTTGGAGTCTATCATATAAACATCGTTGGCTCCGGTCTCCATTACATCCTTCAAAGTACCAAATTCCGTTCCGTCTTCAAGAAGAACTGTCATACCCAGAAGATCCGCAATATAGTATTCGTCTTCTTCAAGCTCCTGCCCCTCTTCTCTGGGAATCCAGAGATCGCGGCCTTTATATTTTTCTATATCATTGATGTTATCAACACCATCAAATTTCAGGATCACAAGATTTTTAAAAAATTTAACAT
>NZ_CABVDF010000105.1:0-9246 GCF_902497045.1 uncultured Blautia sp.
ATTATATTTATACCTTTTTAAAAAGAAATTACAGAGACCGTTTTTATCTTGCCGTCAGCAGAATGTTTGAAGGCGTTTGCTGCCTGCCGGAGATCATGAGCCAGCTGGAACAACAGATGGAAGAAAAATTTTATCATCCGGAAAAACATATTTTTGCCAATGAAGAGGAGCATCTGAAAATGGCCATGGGAGAGGTTCAGGATTCTCATCTGATGCAGATGATCTCAGAGGATATCAGCAGAAAAGATACAGAGCTGCTTAGAAAACATTTTCGGACATTGAAGGAAAAATATACAGATAATACGAAATATTCAGCAATGTATATTAAATTTGTTTTTTCCAATTTGATTCAGGAACTTTTTCAGGAGGATCGGTTTTCCGGAGAAAGGCGGTTGGAAAAGGAAATTGACAGGCTTTATAATTGTAGAAATATAATAGAAATTCTTAAGGTTACTGAGGAAAATATCTGTGAGTATGAGAAATTTCTGGAAAGATCTATGAGTGAATCCAGAAACGAAGTAGCTGTAGTGAAAAATTATATTTATCAGCATTATGATGAGGATCTGAACCTGGAAACGCTGGCAGAAAAAGTATACCTTTCTTCTGGCTATCTTAGTTTTATCTTTAAAAAAGAAACTGGAATGAATCTGAATCGTTATATCCGGGTCTTCCGTATGGAAAAAGCAGGAGAGCTCCTGAAAAATACCAATATGAAGGTGGCGCAGGTTAGTGAGAAGGTAGGCTTTTCTAATGTCTCCTATTTCTGCAGAAGCTTCCGTGAATTTTATGGGAAAAGTCCGGAATCCTATCGGAAAGGAAACACAGAGAATGAGGAATCTGTATCAGAAGATTAAAAATATGAAGTACCGCAATAAGCTCAGGGCGCTTCTGGTGATCGCAAGCCTTGTGCCGGTGCTTTTGATCGCCCTTTACAGTCATATGCGTATGAGCAGCTTTGTGCGTCAGAGAGAAATGGAAGATATGGAATCTCTTCTGGAGCAGACCAGGGAAAATATTGACAGTCAGATTGCAGTATATACCAGTCTCATGAACTACCTTACGTATTCTCCGGATATCGAAGAAATCATTCGGGAAAAAAACATGGACAATTATTCTGCCTACGAAAAATATATGAAAGTGGCAGATCCTCTTCTGACGGTACCGAAATCCTATCATGATGCAATTCGCCAGATCCAGCTTTTTGCAGACAGCATTAAGGTAGAACATGAATATACTCTTGTACCATTACAAAAAACAGAAGAGAAATGGTGGAATGCAGAGCTTAAGGATGATGTAAGAATCCAATGGATGGTGGATCGGGACAAAAAAGAGGTGGTAGCGGTACGAAATATTTATGATAACAGGGTTCTGGCAGCTGTATTGTGTCTTACTCTGGATTATGACAAGATCTTTCAGCCCTTTTCCGGTATGGTGGAAGATGAGGCAGGAGCGGCAGTTACAGACGGCAGAGGGCGGGTTGTATATGAAAACATTGCAAATATGAAGGATTCCCGGGGAAACATATCATCTAAGTTTTTTCTGAATGAAATGAAAAAAGATCATGTCCTGAAAGAAATCGGGGAAAATTATTTTTATGCAAAAAGCACCAGTGGAGAAAATGGATGGAATTTTTACCTGTTTCGGTCGAAGGAAGCAATTGCAGGAGAAGTAAAACAGCTTTTTCTGGAGGAAATCCCGCTGATCTTTCTCTGCACTCTGATCGTGTTTGGTCTGGGAACTGTTTTTTCCAGGCTTTTTACCAGAAAAATCGAAGAGCTTACCAGAAATATGGATCAGGTAAACCATGGAAGCCGTGAAGTGACAGTATCCAGTGACAGTGAGGATGAAGTGGGGATTCTTGTGCGCAGTTTCCGGCGTATGATGGATGAGATCAACCGCCTGATCGACGAGGTCTATGTGAATAAGATCGCCCTGAAAGAATTTGAACTGAAAGCCCTTCAGGCACAGATCAATCCGCATTTCCTTTATAACACGCTTTCGGCTATCAACTGGATGGCAATCCGCAGCAACCAGAAAGAAATCAGCAAGGTTACTTTGGCTTTGTCTACTTTTTACCGTACAGCATTAAGCAAGGGGGAAGATATGGTTACTGTAGAAAGCTGTATTCGGAATGTGGAAGCATATCTGGAAATCCAGCTGGTAATGCATGACAATGATTTTAAAGTGCAATGGGAGACAGATACTTCTGTAAAGAATGAAATGGTGCCGAAGCTTCTTCTTCAGCCGGTGGTGGAAAATGCACTGGAGCATGGTCTGGATGTGAAGGAAGAAGGGGAAAAGATCATGAAGATTTCTATTCTGGACGAGGGAGAGGAATTTCTGATGGCAGTAACGGACAATGGTCCGGGAATGAATCCGGAAAAAGCCCGGAACCTTGTAACCTATCAGGCAAAAGGATATGGACTGAAAAACGTTAATGACCGGATCAAACTTCTTTATGGAGAGGAATACGGGGTCAAAATCCTCAGCCATCCCGGTGATGGAACGAGAGTAGAGATCCGTCTTCCGAAGAAAACGGCAGCAGAAAGGGAGGGCAGAGCATAAAATGAACAGATTTTTTTGTAGAACGGCGGCAGTTTTGGCGTCGGCCTGTCTTTTTTGCGGCTGTTCACAGAAAGGACAGCTGCTGGATTCCGGACAGGAGGTATCGGAAGAGAGCAGGAAAGCCTGGGAAAAAGCAGAAACAACTCCTTACGGGGCATATCCGGAGCTTGTGACCTATACTTTGGGACAAATGAGCGGAGCAAATAATTCAAATCTTCCGGAAGGAGATACTTATGAAGATAATGCTTATACCAGATATCTTCGGAAAATGCTGAACATACAGAACGATAATATCTATATGGAAAGTGAAGACAGGTACAGTGAATTTGTTAACATTATTGTGAAAGATCAGACGCTTCCGGATATTCTGGTAGTTTCAGACAGGGAAACACTAAAGGAACTGGTGGACAATGATCTGATCGAAGATCTGACAGAGGTTTACGAAAAATGTACATCCCCAAGGATTAAGGAAATGTATGGCAGCTATGGAGGGGAACTTCTGGAAGCGGGAAAATTTGACGGGAAGCTTATGGCTGTGCCGGAAACAGTCATAGATCATGGACCGAATCTTCTGTGGCTTCGGAAAGACTGGATAGATCAGCTTGGACTGAAAGAACCGGAGACCCTGGAGGAAGCTTTTGATGTGATAGAAGCCTTTACAGAACACAGAATGGGAACAGAAGAAGGAGAGGAACCGGTAGGACTTGCCTGCGACACAGGACTTGTAGGCACCACAAGCTCCAGTTATTCCATGGATGTGGTTTTTGACAGTTTTCATGCCAGTCCCCAGAGATGGATAAAAAAAGATGGAAAAATTGTTTATGGTTCCCTTACAGAAGAAACCAGAAATGCTCTTTCTTTTTTGCATGACTTATATGAAAGAGGGATCCTGGATCGGAACTTTGCCCTTCGTGCACCGAATAATATCAGGGATCTGGTAGTTGAAGGTAAATGCGGCGCTTTTTTTGGTCTCTGGTGGACGCCCAATAATCCACTGATGGATGCCATGGAAAAAGATAAAACAGCAGACTGGGAACCTTATTATCTTCAGGAACCTTCCGGACAGGAAGCATATGCTTCTTTAAGAAATAATAAATATGTGGTTGTGCGTAAGGGGTTTGAGCATCCGGAAATCGTTATGAAGATCATCAGTGTGCTTTTTGACTATACAAGATATGAAGCAGAGGACGCAGACGAGGTAAATGGATACTTTGCTTTGAATGTAGACCCTACAGCAAGACCTCTTGTGATCAATGTAGACTATAATGAGGCAACCTATCAGGTTACCAAAAAGATCCGTGCAGCTCTTGACGGTTCCTGTCCGGAGGAAAATCTGACAGCCATAGAAAGTTCGTATTATCAGGCATGCAGAAATTATCTGGATTCTGAAACGTATACGGCAGAGGACTGGGCGGCTTATAAATCCAGGATTTCTGCGGTAGGGCTTCTGGTGGACGGAAATTACACACCGGCAGTCCATCCTTATCTGGATGATACAGATGGTGTTGTTCCGCAGTCTCTGAAGCAATTTGAAAAAGATTCTTTCATCAGGATTATTATGGGAGAGGTTCCTGTCAGTTATTTTGATACTTTCGTAGAACAGTGGTATCAGCAGGGCGGGGAAGCGCTCACAGAGCAGATCCGGGCATCTAATCCGGGAGAGTGATTACTCTCCCAGATGCCAGATATCGCGGTTGTATTCTTCAATGGTGCGGTCAGAGGAGAAGAAGCCGGCTTTGGCAATGTTGATAAGAGCTCTTCTTGTCCAGTCGGAAGGATTGCAGGCATAGTCTGCCATGGCCTGCTGTTTTCTCACAACGTAGGCGTTAAAATCAGGGAGAGTCTGGAACCAGTCTTTGTGGATCAGCTCATTTTTCAGTCTCTCCAGATGCTCTTTATGTCCATATTTCAGCATTTCTTCTCCGGTAAGGAAGTCGATGGCCCGTTTCAGGTTGGGGTCGCTTTCGTACCAGTCTTTTGCACAGTAATCTCCTTTTGCATAGCGGTGGATGACCTGATCGCTGCTCTGGCCGAAGATGTAGATATTTTCTGCTCCAACTGCCTGAGAAATTTCTACATTGGCTCCGTCCATAGTTCCCAGTGTGAGAGCGCCGTTGAGCATAAACTTCATATTTCCGGTTCCGGAAGCCTCTTTGGAAGCAAGGCTGATCTGCTCGGAAAGATCACAGGCAGGGATCATTCTTTCAGCGGCAGTAACATTATAGTTTTCTACAAAAACAAGCTGCATCCATGGAGATACGTCAGGATCGTTGGAAATGACTTCGGATAAGGTCAAAAGGCTGTGGATGATATCCTTGGCGATCACATAGGCGGGAGCTGCTTTTGCCCCGAAAATGCTTACCAGAGCAGTAGAAGGCTTATGTCCGGCTTTGATCTCCAGGTACTGATGGATCAGGAAAAGCAGGTTCAGCTGCTGACGCTTATACTCGTGAAGACGCTTGGACTGAATGGAAAACATGGCATTTGTCTGAAGGGAAATCCCCTGTTTCTGTTTCAGCCACTGTGCCAGAGCCTCTTTGTTCTGACGCTTGATCTCTCCAAGGCGTGTCAGGACTTCTTCATTTTCTGTAAAGGCAAGAAGCTTTTCCAGTTCGGCAGCATCCTTGCGGAATCCGGGTCCGATCAGTTCTTCTATTTCTTTTGTAAGCGACGGGTTGCACTTCATCAGCCAGCGGCGGAAAGTAATGCCGTTTGTCTTATTATTGAATTTTTCAGGATAAAGGGTATAAAAGTTTTTCAGCTCGCTTTCCTTGAGGATTTCTGTGTGGAGAGCTGCCACTCCGTTGGTGGAGTGGGAAAAATGGATATCCATATGAGCCATATGCACCAGATCCTGTCCGTCGATAATGGCTGTGGATGGATCCTCTGTTCTTGTCCTGGCAAGAGCGTCCAGTTTGCGGATTACAGGAACAAGCTGCGGAACGACTTTTTCCAGAAAAGCAATAGGCCATTTTTCCAGCGCTTCTGCAAGGATAGTATGATTGGTGTAAGCGCAGGTATCGGTAACAATCTGAACGGCTTCCTCAAAATCAATGCCCTTTTCTTCCAGAAGACGGATCAGTTCCGGTATCACCATGCTTGGATGTGTGTCATTGATCTGAATTGCAGCATAGTCGGCCAGATCATGGTAATTGCTGCCTCTTTCTTCACATTCTTTCAGAATCAGCTGGGCTCCTGCGGATACCATAAAATACTGCTGATAGATACGGAGCAGACGTCCGTTGTCATCGGAATCATCCGGATAAAGGAAGAGAGTCAGGTTTCTGGCGATATCGGTTTTGTCAAAAGAGATCCCATCTTCGATGACAGCGGTATCCACCGTATCCAGATCAAAAAGGTTCAGGGTGTTGGTACGTCCCTCATAGCCGGTTACCGGAATGGTATAAAGCCTTGCAGAATAGGTGGTTCCTGCAAGAGATACCGGAAATACAGTATCGGTAGCCTGTGCGGCGCTGTGAGGTTCCAGCCAGAGATCAGGCGTTTCATTCTGCAGCCCGTTTTTGAAATCCTGATGGAAAAGTCCGCAGTGATAACGAAGGCCTATGCCGTCGCCGGGAAGATTCAGAGTTGCAAGACTGTCAAGGAAGCAGGCAGCCAGACGCCCGAGACCGCCGTTGCCAAGACTTGGTTCCGGTTCGATCTCTTCAATTTCTCCCAGAGAATGTCCGGCTTCTGAAAGAACAGAACGTACTTCATCATAAAGTCCGAGATTGATCAGGTTATTGGACAGAAGCTTTCCGATAAGAAATTCAGCAGAAATGTAGTAAAGCTTCCTGCCGGTAACAGCAGCAGCCCGTTTTTCACTTTGTCTGCGGATTAGCTCCAGAAGGGCGTGATAAATTTCTGTACCGGATGCGGCACTTAAGTCTCTGCCGCAAAGCTGTGTAAGTTCGTCTTTGATAAAAATGCTCATGTTATTTACTCCTTTCATTTGTCAGGATTGTGTTCTTCCGTTTTCGTTATTATATTTTTACTACACAAATCCATTGAAATCTAGTAAAATAACAGCAAAGAATGATACAATCCTATCATATTGGAGGGAATGCTTATGGCAGAAAAACAATATCAGGAAACAAAAAAGCACGGGAGCAGACTGTTTCCTTTTAACATTTATCCCTGCACGATTCCTCTGGATTTCCCGGCGGTGCTGGTACACTGGCACAGGGAAATGGAACTGATCTATGTAAAAAAGGGAAGAGGGCGGATCCAGATGGGAATGCAAGAATTTGAAGGAAAGGAAGGAGATATTTTTGTAATTCCTCCGGGGAACCTTCATGCGATCCACAGAGCAAAAGGATTTACCATGGAATATGAAAATATTATTTTTGAGGTAGACTTTCTTGGAGGAGGGGCTGCCGATGTATGCGCCGGAGAATATCTGGTTCCTCTTGTTTCCGGGCAACTTCTTTCTCCGGTCCATATAAGCTGCGGGGAAAATGATTACGAGAAGCTGAAGGTCTGTCTGAAACAGATGGAAGAGCTTTGCGGGGAAAAAACAGTCGGATTTGAGCTTGGAGTGAAAGCCGCGGCGCTACAGCTGCTTTTTCTGCTGGTAAAAAAATATCCCCATATC
This sequence comes from uncultured Blautia sp., assembly GCF_902497045.1. Taxonomy (NCBI): domain Bacteria; kingdom Bacillati; phylum Bacillota; class Clostridia; order Lachnospirales; family Lachnospiraceae; genus Blautia; species uncultured Blautia sp. Next base: position 7,160 of record NZ_CABVDF010000105.1, read on the forward strand.
CATCACAGCGCTTCTCCGGATATGGAAAAGCTGAAAATGCTTCTGCAGCAGATTGAAGAAAAAACGGGAGAAAATCTTTCCGTAGGGGAAATGGCAGAATTTTGCGGATGGAGCAGCAGCCATTTTATGCGGTGGTTTAAAAACATGACAGGCAGCAGCTTTACGTCTTATGTAAATGACCGGAAACTGGCATCGGCGGCAGAAAATCTGCGCCGTACAGACAATAAGATCGTAACCATTGCCGAGGATGCAGGGTTCAGCAATCTTTCTAATTTTAACCGGCAGTTTAAGGCAAGATATGGAATGACTCCGGGAGAATACAGAGAGAAATGAAAAAGTCAACAGCTATTTAGAAAAAAATCTAAATAGCTGTTGACTTTTTGTGGATGGAAAGGTATATTCTAATTAGAAATATTTCTAAATACTTTTTAGTGAAAGGGGTGATACAATGTCTTTTGCAGATACATTTAAGGCGTTGTCAGATCCGGCAAGAAGAGAAATTCTGCAGCTTCTGAAGGATGGCAAAATGTCTGCAGGAGAAATTGGCAGCCATTTTGATATGGCAGGAGCGACTATATCCTACCATTTGAAGATACTTAAAAAGGCAGATCTTGTATGGGAAACAAAGGTAAAAAATTACATTTACTATGAATTAAATACCTCGGTGGTAGAAGAAATCCTTCTGTGGCTTACTGAGCTTACAGGAGACAAGAAATAGAAAATCATTTATGGTTCAGCTTGTTCTGAACAGGAGGAGGAAAATATCATGCTGAAAAAATATAAATGGACACTGCTGACAGCAGGATTTATGATACTGCTGCCAATGGTCTTAGGCTTGTTCTTGTGGAATAAACTTCCCGATATGATACCTACACATTTTGGAACAGATAATGAGATAAATGGCTGGAGCAGCAAGCCAATGGCAGTATTTGGAATGCCGTTATTTATGCTTGCAATGGAATTTGTCTGTGCTTTTTTTACAAATGCAGATCCCAAACGGAAAAATATTAATGACAAACTGATGAGAGCTATACTGTGGATCATCCCAATTATTTCTATAGTGACCTGCCTGAGCTGTTATGCGGCAGCTCTTGGATACGTAATTGATATTGGAATGATAATGAATATAATTCTGGGTATTGTATTTATCATTATGGGAAATTATATGCATAAGATCAAACAGAATTATACGGTAGGAATCAAGATTCCATGGACATTAAACAGTGAAGAAAACTGGAATCGTACACATAGACTTGCTTCATGGCTGTTTATACTTGGAGGAATTGCTTTTATAGGAAATGCGTTTTTTAAATCAGAGTGGGTGCTGGTAGCTTTTATGATAGCTGTGGGAGTAATTCCTATGGGATATTCATATATCCTTTACAAAAAAGGAATCTGATCTTTATTAAAACCCTCGAAAGAAATCCGGGAAAAAGGAATCTTTCGGGGGTTTTTGTAAAAGAGTTATTATTCATGATATAAAACAAGTGAGAAGAACCGTACGTCCGAATCGCCTGCCCAACATACCATTCCGGCAGATTCTGCCATTTTTTGAGCATCTACACCATAGGCAGACATACAGGAATGTGTTTTGTAGGGTCCTGCACTCATAATGAGATAATTGTCTTCTCTGGAAGGGAAGATATGTTCTGCCAGTTTTTCTGTAAGTACATTCTGATCATATTTGGCTTTTTTAAAGACAGCCGGACTGTTTTCCGGATGCTCCAGAACAGTCTGGAGTACAAGCGCTTTTTCATAAGCCTGTGCCTTATCACGCATTTCTTCTGGTGTACCGCAGGCAGGAGGGCATGCCGGAATTTTATCATAGCAGCCGCAAAGATTTTCTTCGCAGAACTGACGGTATTCCGGCACAAAGGATAACTCCTTCACGTCTACTACAGCAGCATTGGCAAAGCCAAAAGACAGTGCTTCTTTTACAAAATCCATGTTTATACTTCCTCCTTTGTTTTTCATATGCTTTATTATAACGTATCTTATAGAAGTGTTCTATAAAAGAATACAAATCAGAACGGTTTTTGCATAACTGTCCCCTTTTAAAAAGTGAAAATTGTATATTTTAAAATGTA
>NZ_CABVDF010000106.1:0-9224 GCF_902497045.1 uncultured Blautia sp.
AATTATTGCTTGACCCTTATTATTTTTTGATATAAAATGAAATTAAATTAAAACAACAGAAGGGAGAAACTGAAAATGAACGTAGTACATACAGACAAGGCTCCGGCAGCAATCGGACCATATTCACAGGCTATTATTTTAAATGGAGTATTATTTACATCCGGACAGATTCCGGTAGATCCTTCTACAGGAGAAATCGCAGGAGAAACAATTGAGGCGCAGGCAGAGCAGGTAATGAAGAATCTTGCTGCAGTTGCTGAGGAAGCAGGCACAGATCTTGCAAATGCAGTAAAAACCACTTGTTTTCTTGCTGATATGGCAGATTTTGCAGCATTTAATGAAATATATGCAAAGTATTTTGTAAATAAACCGGCACGTTCCTGCGTAGCAGTAAAGACACTTCCGAAAAATGTTCTCTGCGAAGTAGAGATGATCGCAGCTATTGAGAAATAATAATCAAAAACGTAAGGGACAGTAACAGAAACAAGAGAAACCTTCAGAGAGAAAACTATCTGGGGGTTTCTTTTTATGCTGAAATCATGTATAATATCACTTTATAGTAATATTTGAAATCAGGAGGAAAAAAATACATGCGAGTCGATACGGATGACTTTGGCCGACCGTGCAGGTGCGGGAAGGAACATCACATAGAAGTAAAGGAAATTTTTATAGAATCAGGCGCTGTGGAGAAGCTTGAAGAGGCCATGTCAGATGGCTTTCTGAAAAAATACATCTCACCGCTGCTGATCTGTGATACCAATACAATGAAAGCAACCGAAGAGCTTATGGAGGATATTTATGACAGATGTCAGGTTCTGACTCTGGATGCAGAGGGACTCCATGCAGATGAACATGCGGTAGAGATCGTGGAAAATTATATGGAAGAAGACATAGATCTGATTCTGGCAGTCGGAAGCGGTACCATTCATGACATCAGCCGTTATCTGGCATTTCAGTATAAGGTTCCTTTTATTTCCGTTCCAACTGCAGCCAGTGTGGATGGATTCGTATCAAATGTTGCGGCAATGACCTGGAAGGGAATGAAAAAAACAGTTGAAGCAGCAGCGCCGATGGCTGTCTTTGCTGATACAGATATATTTGCACATGCACCGGAAAGGCTGACTGCTTCAGGTGTTTCAGATCTTTTAGGCAAATATATCTGCCTCACTGACTGGAAAATTGCCAATCTTCTTACAGAAGAATATATCTGCGGAGAGATCATTGAACTGGAAGAAAGAGCTTTGAAGACAGTGGTATCCAGCCTTAAGGAAATTGCGGCAGGGGATCCTGAGGAATGTGAGAAACTGATGTATGCACTGATACTTTCCGGTCTGGCTATGCAGATGATAGGAAATTCACGGCCGGCATCCTGTGCAGAGCACCATCTTTCTCATCTGTGGGAGATGGAAGTGATCAATCATCATCTGGATGCACTTCACGGAGAAAAAGTTTCTGTAGGGACTATGCTTGTGTTAAAAGAATATAAACGTCTTGCCTGTGCTATAAGAGAGAACAGATGCCGGGTAAAGCCTTATGAAGAAGAAACAGAACTTCTTGAAAAATATTTTGGAAGCAAAGGGATTCTGGATGGGATCAGAAAAGAAAATGATCCCGAGCCTCTTTTGGATATAAATCCCTCCCGGCTGGCAGACTGTCTGGGAAAGATTGCAGATCTGATCGATGAGCTGCCTCAGGAAGAAACTCTTTTTCATGAAATGGAGGCTGCAGGCTGTAAAAAAAGTGTGTATGATATCGGTCTGACAGATGATATTGTGCCGCTTAGTCTGGAGCTTGCACCTTATGTGCGGAGAAGACTCAGTTTCCTGAGAATCCGTAAAATGCTGGATGTGAAAGGAGAATGATCATGAGAGTTGGTATGGGATATGATGTACATAAGCTGACAGAGGGACGTGATCTGATCCTTGGTGGAGTGACAATACCGTGGGAGAAAGGTCTTCTGGGGCATTCTGATGCAGATGTGCTGATCCATGCAGTGATGGATGCACTTTTGGGAGCCGCTGCACTTGGAGATATCGGAAAACACTTTCCTGACACAGATCCTGCTTATAAGGGAATCTCCAGTTTGAAGCTTTTGGAGCATGTAATGTGTCTTCTTAAAAGAAATGGTTTTTCTGTAGGAAATGTGGATGCAGTAATCATTGCGCAGAAACCGAAGATGGCCCCGCATATTCCTCAAATGCGTAAAAATCTGGCAGAGGCAATGGGAATTCCGGAAGGCAGAGTCAATGTGAAAGCAACTACAGAAGAAGGTCTGGGCTTTACCGGAAGGGGAGAAGGCATTGCTTCCCAGGCTGTGTGTCTTTTGGAAGAGAAATAAAAGCTTTACACGGCACTACTTTGCTGTGAACGCAGTGAACCGTAAAATAAAAGTCCGAAAACGGATATTATATAAAAATCGGAGGAGAAAAATTATGAGGCTTTTTAATACCATGACACGGAGAAAAGAAGAATTCGTGCCTCTGGAAGAGGGAAAAGTTCGGATGTATGTGTGCGGTCCGACGGTTTATAATCTGATTCATATCGGAAATGCCCGACCTATGATCATTTTTGATACCGTACGCCGCTATATGGAGTATAAGGGATATGAAGTTAATTTTGTATCTAATTTTACAGATGTAGATGACAAGATAATAAAAAAAGCCATAGAAGAAGGCGTCAGTGCAGATGAAATTTCCAGCCGCTATATTGAAGAATGCAAAAAAGATATGGCAGGAATGAATGTAAAGCCGGCTACCACTCATCCGCAGGCTACGCAGGAAATCAATGGAATGATCGATATGATCCAGACGCTGATCGACAAAGGCTATGCATATCCGGCAGCAGATGGAACAGTGTATTTCCGGGTGAAGAAATTTAAAGAATATGGAAAGCTTTCTCATAAGAATCTGGACGATCTCCAGTCAGGTTTCCGTGCGCTGCAGGTTTCCGGTGAGGAACAGAAAGAAGATCCAATGGATTTTGTTCTCTGGAAACCTAAAAAAGAAGGAGAACCTTTCTGGACTTCTCCATGGTGTGACGGACGTCCGGGATGGCATATCGAATGTTCTGTAATGGCGAAAAAATATCTTGGAGAAGAAATCGATATCCATGCAGGCGGAGAAGACCTGATCTTTCCTCATCATGAAAATGAGATCGCGCAGAGTGAATGCTGCAACGGCAAAATATTTGCAAAATATTGGATGCATAATGGTTTCCTGAATATTGACAACCGTAAGATGTCCAAATCTCTTGGCAACTTCCGCACTGTCAGAGAAATCAGCCAGCAGTATGATCTGCAGGTGCTGAGATTCTTTATGCTGAACGCACATTACAGAAGTCCGCTGAATTTCAGTGCAGATCTTATGGATGCTGCCAGAAATTCTCTTGAACGTATTGTTGAAGGCGCAGCACGCTTAAAAGACCGTAAGGCTGCAAATACAAACATTATGACTGAGGAAGAAAAAGAACTTCTTCGGCAGGCAGATACATTCCGGGAAAAATTTGAAGGAGCTATGGATGACGATTTTAATACGGCAGATGCTCTGGCAGCAATTTTTGAACTTGTAAAATTTGCAAATACAAATGTGGATGAGGCAAGCAGCGGAGAATTTGCAGGAAATCTCCTTGACATGCTTGTAAAGCTTGCTGATGTATTGGGACTGATCGTTTTGAAAAAAGAAGAAGTTCTGGATTCCAGTATTGAAGAACTGATTGAGGAACGTCAGGCAGCCAGAAAAGCCAGGGACTTTGCAAAAGCCGATGAGATCCGTGATAAACTTCTTGAAATGGGAATCGAGCTGAAAGATACTCGTGAGGGAGTAAAATGGAAACGAATTTAAACGAGCTTAAGGAACTTTTCCATCTGAAGGATCAGGATATCAGAAGCTATTCTCCCTTGACACTGGCATATATTGGAGATGGGGTATATGAACTGGTTATCCGGACGATTCTTGTAAAAAAGGGGAATTGTCCTGTAAACCGACTGCATAAAAAAGCCAGCAGTCTGGTAAAAGCTGCTGCACAGTCGGGAATCATGGAAGTGATCGAGGAAAAACTGACGCCAGAAGAACTCAGTGTATATCGAAGAGGCAGAAACGCACATTCTCCTACTATGGCAAAACATGCTACTATGGTCGACTACCGCAGGGCAACAGGATTTGAGGCTTTGATAGGCTATTTGTATCTGAAAGAAGAATATACGCGAATGATTACATTGATACGCATGGGAATCAGGGAGGAAGATATATGAGTGAACAGGTAGAAGGAAGAAATGCAGTTCTTGAGGCATTTCGTTCCGGAAGATGTGTGGATAAGCTGTTTATACTGGATGGATGTCAGGATGGACCGGTCCGTACCATTGCCAGAGAAGCGCGAAAAAAAGATACGATCATCAATTATGTTTCTAAGGAACGGCTGGATCAGCTCAGTGAGACAAAGGCTCATCAGGGTGTGATCGCACAGGTGGCAGCTTATGAATATTCTACAGTAGAGGAAATTCTTGCAAAAGCAGAAGAGAAAGGGGAACCGCCTTTTCTGGTACTTTTGGATAATGTAGAGGATCCTCATAATCTGGGAGCGATTATCCGAACTGCTAATCTTGCAGGCGCCCACGGTGTTATCATTCCCAAAAGACGTTCGGTAGGTCTGACCTCTACAGTTGCAAAAACATCCGCAGGAGCCATTAATTATACTCCGGTGGCGAAAGTGACAAATCTGGTCCGTACTATTGAGGAGCTGAAAGAAAAAGGAATCTGGTTTGTATGTGCAGATATGGGAGGAGAATCGATGTATCGGCTGAATCTTACCGGACCTATCGGTATGATCGTTGGAAATGAAGGTGAAGGAGTCAGCCGCCTGGTAAGAGAAGCGTGTGATTTTACAGCCTCTATTCCCATGAAGGGGGATATCGATTCACTGAATGCTTCTGTGGCGGCCGGAGTACTTGCATATGAGATTGTACGCCAGAGACTGATGACAAAATAAGTGCAGTAAAAAGAAACGGAGGAAGCATGAGCCAATACGAGCAGTGCAGTGACGAAGAGCTGATCGAGAGACTCAGAAAAGGAGAAAGCGGGATTTCAGATTATCTGATGGAAAAATATAAGGATTTTGTCAAGAAAAGAGCCAGGGCCATGTATCTGATCGGAGGAGAAACCGATGATCTGATACAGGAGGGGATGATAGGACTCTTTAAGGCAGTCCAGGATTACCGTTCTGACCGTGAGGCTTCTTTTCAGACTTTTGCAGGAATCTGTATAGACCGACAGCTTTACAGTGCGGTTAAAAATTCTACCAGACAAAAGCATATACCGCTTAATTCCTACGTTTCTTTAAGTGAAGAAGAAGAGACAGGAGCTCTTGAAGGATTATGGTCAGAGAATCCGGAAGCACTTGTTATTGACAGAGAAAATACCGGACTTTTGGAAAAGAGAATAAGTAAAGCTTTAAGCCCTATGGAAAATAGAGTGCTTGATCTTTATCTTCGTGGTTATGGCTATGTTCAGATTGCAGAGATGATGGGGAAAAAGCCGAAATCAATTGATAATGCCCTTCAGAGGATACGAATGAAGATCAGAGATTATATTGAAAGTCTGCAAGTATAAGATTACCCTTTCTTTTTCGCACAAAAAGTAGTACAATGATATAAGATTATTTGTTTAAAATATCATAATGACCATCCGGTCAGAGATGAAAGGAGCAGTATATTATGGCAAAGGTAAACAAATACTGGGGACTGGTAGCAGTTGGAGCAGCAGCTGCGGCAGCTGCAGGAGCAGTAGCAGCATTGGTGCTGAAGAAAAAAAGGATCAGTGAATTCGAAGATTTTGATGAAGATTTTGATGACTTTGAATTCCCGGAAGAGACTGCTGAGGACCTGAAAAAAGAAGAATCAGAGGCTTTTGCATCCTGGGAAGAGGAGACAGAAGAAACTGCAGAGGAGACTGCTGAAAAAGCAGAGGAAACAGAAGAACCTGTGGAAGAAGCTGCAGAGGAAGCAGAGAAACCGGAAGAAGTTACGGAAGAACCTGTAAACGAAGCTGCTGAAGAAGATACAGAGGAGAGCAAGTAATTTCATAAAAGCAAAAAAAGGACTGTTGTAACCTGACGATTCAGGGATTTCAACAGTCTTTTTTGTTTTAAAAAACAAATAAATTGAAAAAATATTGCCCACAAATAATGCCACTTATTGTAGAAAATAGTTTATTGTTGTAAAAAAATAAAGAGATTTTGTTTGCGGGAAGGATAAGAAAAATATGTATTGTGAAAAATGTGGAACTAAAAATGATAATGATGCACAGTATTGCTGGAAATGTGGAGAAAAGATGTCATCTGATGGTAGTCTGCAGGCTGGAAATGATGACACAATAGTTTGGGACACGCCAAGTCTGCCAAATCCGTCAAATACAGAAACCGGAAAAAATAAGGTAATGTGGATCGTCAGTATCTCTGTAACAGCCGCTATTTTTCTGGTGACAGCAGTTATTTTGTGGTTTTTGATCAGACCAGAATCAGGGGACGAATCAGAAATTTTGGTAAATCCAAATAAAACGACAGTAAAAGAGGCACAGAAACAAAGAGAGCAGGATGAAACAGATAGAAAGACAGAAAAACAGGAAATAGAAGTTTATGAAAAAGAGGAGACTCCAGAAATTTTTCCCGATAATGATAAGGCTCCGGTAAAAACCGCTGAACAAGGACCTTACGCTACAGAACAGCGTTCTTATGAAGAAAGCAGTTTTCAGACAACGAAAAAGACTACGGCAGCCCTTTGTGCCGGTAGTCCGGATTTAGCATCTCTGAGGGAAATTCCAGTGATTGCCGCTAATGCAACCTCAACAATCTCGCAGGCAAAGACAAACAATAATGCAATGCTTCTGTTTGATAAAAAAGACGATACAAGCTGGCAGGAAGGAGTATCTGGATATGGTATCAATGAGTCGGTAAGTTTTAGTTTTGACGATCATTATAAAGTGAAATATATTGCTTTTAAGCTAGGAAACTGGAAAAATGATAAATATTATTTTGGGAATGCGAAACCAAAAACAATGACTCTTGTTTTTGGGGATTATACAGGTCAGGTAACGTTTACCGGAGAAAGAAAAATTGAATGGGTAGAGGTAGAACCTTCTGTAAATGCTGACAGTATGCGTCTGGAAATCAACGATGTATATCCAGGAACGAACTGGGAGGATACCTGTATAACAGAAGTGACGGTTTATGGGGAGTGAGCGGAAAAATATGAAAAAGGAAAAAAATAGAAGCAGATCAGGAGGTCTATGGGGACTTCTGTTTATAAGTCTTCTCTGTGTAATTATAGCTCTGATACTTTTGTGCTTGCTGTGTCTGAAGATAAAAAATGAACTCAGGCAGGAACAGCAGGCTCTTGTCAGGGAACAGGAGCGTTTGACAGAAAAAATAGAACGTCTGGAAGCAGAAATAAAAGTTCTGGATGAAAAAAATTCCAAACAGGAAACACAACAGAGGCCTTCTGAGACTCAGGCATCGGAGGAATCTGGACTGGATGAAAATTTGCCGGTTCAGGAATCAGAAATGTCTTCGGATACTTTGGAAGAAAATGCGATGATAGGACCTCCGGCAAATAAAACAGTCTCTGTTGACAGTATGGAAATTGGACAGGTAATTAGTGCAGAACAGGTGGCCGGAAAGGCAGAAGATTTTTTTAAAGCCTATGAGATAGTGGAGGGAGATGATGTTTACAACAGGATCAACGGAAGATCCTATTATGCAAATGATAATATAGGTCTTTCGGATCTTCGTTATCTGAAAATGGCACATTATAATTTTGAACATCAGGTACAGATAGGCGAAATGATCGTAAATGCTCAGATTAGTAATGATGTGCTGAATATTTTTAAGGAGCTGTTTGAAGCAGAATATGAGATTCAATCTATGCGTCTGATCGATGATTATTGGACCGGAGATGGAGATTCTTCTGACAGTAATTCCATTGATAATAATAATACATCTGCTTTCTGCTACAGGGAGATTACCGGAGGCGGAAGACTGTCCAACCATGCTTTTGGAAGAGCCATTGACATCAATCCTCAGCAAAATCCTTATGTTTGGAATTCTGCAGGTCAGCTGCAGTGGAGCCATGAAAATGCATCGCCTTATATTGACCGGAATTGCGGAGATCCACATGTCATTGTACAGAATGATATCTGCTGCAATATTTTTGCAAAATATGGATTCAGCTGGGGAGGTCTGTGGTCAGATCCCATAGATTATCAGCATTTTGAAAAAGAGAACCAGGGGTGATGATATGCTTTCAGAAGAACTGACCAACCGTCTTGTACAGGAGATTAAAAGATTTCTCCTGGCAGATGCCATGCTTTTAAGCCGTGCATCAGATGAACAGCTGATGAGACGGATCGCGGATATAGCTGATCATAAAAGCGGGAATATCAGGATGACGCCTCAAGAACGTGGAAGGATAGTAAGACTTGTATTCAGTTCTATCCGAGGACTGGGAATTCTGGATGAGATCCTGGCTGATGACAGTATCACAGAGGTGATGATCAACGGCCCGGATCATATTTTTGTGGAACATGGCGGACGCCTTTATCGTTTAAATAAAAGATTTGATAATGAACGTCATCTGGAGGATATTATTCAGAAAATCGTGGGAAAAGCAGGAAAGGAAGTAAATCAGGCAAATCCTATTGTGGATACCAGGCTTCCTGACGGTTCTCGTGTAAATGTTGTACTTCCTCCTATTTCATTATCTGGTCCTATTGTAACAATACGAAAGTTTTCAAAAAAACCTATGACAGTTGAACAGCTTTTGCAATATGATTCTCTTACCAGAGAAGCAGCTGCTTTTCTGGAGAAACTGGTGCGGGCCAAATATAATATTTTTATCAGCGGAGGGACGGGTTCCGGAAAAACGACTTTTTTGAATGCATTATCAAATTTTATTCCTAAGGATGAACGAATCATAACAATTGAAGACTCTGCGGAGCTTCAGATTAAAAATATTGAAAATCTGGTGAGTCTGGAGACAAGAAATGCCAATACTTCTGGAAAGGGAGAAGTATCCATACGTGATCTGATCAGATCTGCATTACGTATGAGACCAGAACGTATTGTAGTAGGAGAAGTTCGTGGAGAAGAGGCTTTGGACATGCTTCAGGCTATGAATACGGGACATGACGGCTCGCTATCTACCGGACATGCCAACTCTACACGTGATATGTTAAGCC
>NZ_CABVDF010000107.1:0-9180 GCF_902497045.1 uncultured Blautia sp.
CATTACTAAAAGAAAGGAAAAGGTGATGTTTTAGCTTCTATAAACATCATACAAGAAGGATATGGGCAAAGAATATTGGGAAGACAAGCACTATTCGTTTTTCAGCAACAGAGAATGCGAATATTTTCCATGCCATAAAGGGGCAGATCCGGAAAATTTTAACTGTTTGTTCTGTTACTGTCCGCTGTATGCTCTTGGAGATAAGTGCGGAGGAAACTTCCGCTATACGGAGAATGGAATAAAGGACTGCACCAACTGCCAGCTGCCTCATAAAAGAAAAAATTATGGCTATGTTACGGGAAAGTATCAGGAGCTGGCGGAGATGATGAGAAAGATAAAGGATTCTGAGTAGCTCAGAATCCTTTTTTTAGCTGTGTGTCTGCAGAAAGACCTTCAGTTTCGGAAGCTGATTGTTCAGGATCAGGCTTTCCGGAAACATTTCTTTATGTACAAACTCAGAAGCACAGGTGAAATCTCCGATATGTTCTGCTCCATGGCTGTCGCTGGAAAGCAATACAGGAATCTGGTATTTTCGGCAGCAGCGGAGGATTTCCCGGTTGTTTGCACGAGTGTCTCCCCGGTAACCATAAGGAGCTAATGAGGCTTCGTTGATCTCAAATGCAGTCTGGTATTCTTTTGCCGCTTTTGCGATCTGGTCATAATCCACAGGAAACTGTGGATTGTCACAGTGACCAAGAACCTTTACATGTGGATTTTTCATGGCATTGATATATGCCTTTGTGTTCTCTTCTATAGTTCCGCTTTTATAATTCTGTGCGTGCATACTGGCAATGGCATAGTCCAGTCTGGAGAGAAGCTCTTCGTCCAGGTCGGTATGCCCTTCTTTATCCAGGATGTTCAGTTCGATTCCATATAATAATTCCAGACCAAAGCGTTTTTTTGGAGAAAAAGTCAGGCTTCGGAAATAGGAAGGTGTCCCTGCTGCCAGTGTGGCGGGACCATGATCCGTAATGCCCAGAAGTTTCAGGCCTTTTCTGGAGGCGCTTTTTGCCATATCAGAGATTGTGCAGTCGGTTCCGTGACCGCTTGCAATGGAATGGGTGTGAATATCAGAAAGATACATAAACTGCTCCTTTCCGCCCGGGATCTGCCGGGACAGATAAATTTCAGAAAATCTGGTTTCAGTATGGCAGGTATGGATGGAGATGTCAATGGGTGTTTTGTCGAATGAAAAAGATAGAAGTATAAGTAATGGCGTGATATAATAGCCATATAGGATTCCTATGTAAAACTGGAGGACGGAAGCTGTGCGATCTTTTTGAATACAAAGGGAAAGAATGATGCAGAGGTGCCGCCGTAACTGGTCAGGTTCTTAAAATTTGTAACAGCCGGTCTTGAGGAAAGCGAGAGGGATTTTCAGGACGAACTGGTAAGGAGATTTCAGAAAACCATCCGCGAGATCAAGACAGACCGGGAAATGGGAGAGCGCTATATGATCTTTGAAGAAATGCTGCGTGAGGAAAAACAGGAAGGCAGGCAGGAAGGACGTCTGGAGGCGACAAGGGAAAATATTTTGGAACTTCTGGAAGAGCTGGGGGAGATTCCGGAAGACCTGCAGACAAAGTTTGAGGATCTTGAAGATGTGACAAAGCTGAAAGTTTTGCACAAAATAGCGGCTAAGGCAGAGTCTCTGCGTGCATTTGAAGAAAAGGCAGAAATTTATTTTAATTCAAAAGATAAAAAGTAAGAAATCGGCGGTCTGTCTGTATCGCCGAAATATTATATAAAAATCCACAAATTGATAAAAACGGCTTGCTATTTCCGGAGAAAGCTGTTAAAGTAAAGTGAACAAAACAGATACAAAAGAGTACAGGATAGAGGTGCGGGTTTTATCAGTACCCGGAAACGGACGTAGTATGCGTCAGGCCATGGCAGGCTGTTTCCGGTGAAAGGAAAAACCGCCGAAGGGTTTTCACCGCCAGGAGGCGAGGCCCTGGGACGCAGGAGAATATTTTGCGTACTGTCACAGATGTGGAGCGCTATCAGGACTGACAGATCAGATACATAATTTATATCGTACAAAGATCAGATGCCATGGAGGGCTCCCGTGTGGGACGAATTCCATGGCTCTTTTTATATCAGAGGGAGGAAAGAAATGAGAAACAAAAAAAGAGTGTTCATGGCAATTCTGACCATGGCAGTTCTGGGAATCCTGGTAAATCCCCTGTGCGTGTTTGCAGCAGAGGAGGAAGCCGCACAGCCAGCTGTTTACGCAACTTTCTGGGCACTTGTACCGCCTGTAGTTGCTATTTGTCTGGCTCTTATTACAAAAGAGGTATACAGTTCACTGTTCCTGGGAATTCTTATGGGAGGGCTTTTGTATTCCGGTTTTGCTTTTGAGGGAACAGTCACCCATATTTTTCAGGATGGGATCATCAGCGTCCTTTCTGACAGCTACAATGTAGGAATTCTTATTTTCCTTGTGATTCTGGGTGCGATGGTCTGCATGATGAACAAGGCAGGCGGTTCCGCAGCATTCGGACGCTGGGCCAGCAAAAGGATAAAAACAAGGGTTGGTGCGGAGCTTGCTACGGTTGTTCTGGGCGTCCTGATCTTTATTGACGATTATTTTAACTGTCTGACAGTAGGAAGTGTTATGCGTCCGGTCACAGATAAGCACCATGTGTCAAGAGCAAAGCTTGCATATCTGATCGATTCTACCGCAGCTCCGGTATGTATTATTGCTCCGATTTCTTCCTGGGCTGCTGCAGTCAGTGGTTTTGTAGAGGGAGAGGATGGACTTTCTATTTTTGTCCGTGCCATTCCGTACAATTTTTATGCGCTGCTTACCATTGTTATGATGGTTGGCATGGTCCTGCTGAAAACCGAGTTTGGAAGCATGAGAACTCATGAAGTGAATGCGCTGAAGGGAGATCTTTATACAACGGCGGGAAGACCTTATGCAGATGCGGCAAAAGAAGATAAGGTGAATCCCAGAGGCCGTGTGATCGACCTGGTATTTCCGATCATCTGTCTTGTTATATTCTGTGTAATAGGAATGATCTATACAGGCGGATTTTTCGGCGGAACAGATTTTGTAACAGCTTTTTCACAGAGTGACGCTTCTGTAGGTCTGACTTTGGGAAGTTCCTTTGCTTTTGTGCTTACAGTTGCATTTTATATGTTCAGAAAAGTGCTCTCTTTCAGAGAATGTATGAACTCTCTTCCGGAAGGATTTAAGGCAATGGTTCCGGCTATCCTGATCCTTGTATTTGCATGGTCCTTAAAGGCTATGACAGACAGTCTTGGAGCTGCAGCGTTTGTAGAAAATGCGATGCGCTCTGCCGCGGGCGGCCTGATGAATATTCTTCCGGCTATTATATTCCTGGTTGGATGCGGACTTGCCTTTGCCACAGGAACCTCCTGGGGAACTTTTGGTATCCTGATCCCGATCGTTGTTGCAGTATTTGAAAATTCAGATCCTGAACTTATGATCATTTCCATTTCTGCATGTATGGCAGGAGCTGTGTGTGGAGATCACTGTTCTCCGATTTCAGATACCACGATCATGGCATCGGCAGGCGCTCAGTGTGACCATGTAAATCATGTGTCCACCCAGCTTCCTTATGCGATTCTGGCAGCGGCGGTTTCTTTTGTGACATATCTGGTTGCAGGATTTGTAAAAACGGCATGGATTGCTCTTCCGGTAGGGATTGTATTGATGCTTATTACGCTGTTTGTGGTTCGCCATCTGAATCCAACGCTTGAGGAGCATCTGGAAAATGAAAGGAATAAATAATTTGAATCTATATCTGTAAGAAATGAAAATGCAGGATCGGAAGATGATGAGCTGATTCTGCATTTTTCTTTGCTGAGAAAAGTAAGCTTTTGTACAAGGAGGCTGTTATGAAAGAAGATTCCTGGGACAGACTTTTGAGGATCCGTACGTCCGGCAGAGATGATACCGGCTCTGATCAGTATAAATATCCTTACGAGCCTACGCCGTATTCGGTTCTGGAACGTCTGGGAAACAGTGGAGAAATTAGAAAAAACAATACGGTGTTGGATTATGGCTGTGGAAAAGGCCGTGTGGATTTCTTTTTGTCCTATCAGACCGGATGCAGGTCGGTGGGAATAGAATACAATGAAAGAATTTATCATATTGCTCTTAAAAACAAGGAGAAAGCTTCTTCCGGACGGAAAACAACGTTTGAACTGGCAGATGCGGCAGTGTATCAGGTTCCGGCGGAAATCGACCGATGCTTTTTCTTTAATCCTTTCTGCATTGATATACTCAAAAAAACAATGGCACGGATCCTGGAATCCTATTATGAAAATCCACGGGAGATACGTTTGTATTTTTATTACCCTTCAGAAGAGTATATGCAGTATCTGACAGAGATGGATGTCCTTGATATAAGAGGGTGTATCAACTGCCGGGATCTGTTTCCGGGAGAAAATAACAGAGAAAAAATACTGATTTTTTCCATTGGACAAAGTAAGTGAAAAAGTATTGACAATTTAGGAAATATCAGGTACAATATAATTGTTAGCAACAACTAACAAATGAAGCGGATATATAAAGCGCCTGTCTGGCGCTTTCTTTTCACAAAAGAAGTTAGTTAAAACTAATTTGAAAGGAGCGGTATTTATGAGTGTAGTGATCATTGGAGGAAATGAATGTATGGTGAGGCGTTATAAGGATCTGTGCCGGGAGTATCGATGCAGTGCAAAAGTGTTTCCAAAGCAGAACAGCAGTCTTAAGGGGATTGGCAGTCCAGATCTGATGGTGCTTTTTACGGGAACAGTATCCCATAAAATGGTGCGTAATGCCTTAAATGAAACAAAAGGGCAAAAGGTACGGGTGGTCCGTTCAAATACCAGTTCCATGTGTGCGCTGAAAAATATTCTGGAAGAAAATGTGGAGGCTGCTTATGTCTGATGAAATGGTGATTCGACACGGTTCTCCCACACTTGCAGGTTTGAAAACAGGAAATCTTTTCAGCTGTACATATACAGGAAAAACACAGCTGCAAAAAGCTTTGCGGTCGCTCAACCGCAGGCTGTCTTCCAAAGGAGTTCGTATCGTTCCTTTGCGTGTGACGGAAAAAACAGCCCTTCTTTATTTATACAGACCAGGAAAACTGAAGGAGGATTTTGCTGTCAGAGAGGCGGCGGAGATACTGGAAGAGTATGGATATGCTGCCGATGCCCCGGATAAGTGCATTGTTCGTCTGAGCCGGCGTTTAAAAGGTTCGGATAGGTTTCCTCATGAAATAGGATTGTTTTTGGGGTATCCTCCGGAGGATGTAAAAGGATTTATTGAAAACAGAGCGGAAGGATATAAATGCAGCGGGTGCTGGAAGGTTTACGGAAATGAACAGGAAGCAAAATGCCGATTTGAAAGATTCCGGAGGTGCACCAGTATTTACTGCAGTCAGTGGAGCAGAGGAAAAAGCATTGAATGTCTTACAGTAGCAGCTGGAAGCTGATATACTTTGCAAAGCATATGAACAAGATATCAGAAAGACCATCAGGTAAAGTACTGAATGGTCTTTTTTATGGAAAGGTGTTTCTATAAAAGTACAATAAATAAAAAACAACAAAAAACACAACGAAAGTAAAGGGAAAACCTCATCTATATATGTTAGATTCTGTTGATTTCGTTGACACATATCTGTAAATAAGATATAATATTGCTCATAACCATGGCATCTGAAGATGCCGGGAGAAAGGAGAAGCGTGGAGATGTTTAATACCACAGATATTCCAAAGTCATCCAGAATCACACGACTGGTTGACCATCTGTATGAGAAAATGCCGGTGATCGAATCTGCCAGAGCAAAGCTGCTTACAGAGTCCTATAAAGAAACGGAAGGACAGCCGATGATCACCAGGCGTGCGGAGGCATTTGCTCATATCCTGCGGCATATTCCTATCATTATCCGTGATGAGGAACTGATCGTGGGAAGCAGTACCATAGCGCCCAGAGGGTGCCAGACCTATCCGGAGTTTTCTTATCAGTGGCTGGAGGACGAACTGGATACGGTTGAAACGAGGAGCGCGGACCCGTTTTATATCGCCGAAGAGACAAAGCAGGAGCTGAGAGAGGTGCATAAGTACTGGAAGGGAAAAACAACCAGTGAACTTGCGACTTCCTACATGGCGCCGGAGGCTGTTCGGGCGATCGAACATAATATTTTTACACCGGGAAACTATTTTTATAATGGTGTAGGACACGTAACGGTAAAATACGAAGAGATTCTTGCAATCGGTTATGAGGGAATTATGGCAAAGGCCCAGGCGGAGCTGGACAAATGTCAGGTAGGCGATGAAGATTATGCAAGACGCTCTCATTTTTTAAATGCAGTGATCTTAAGCTGTCAGGCAGTGATCGAGTATGCACAGCGTTATGCGGCGCTGGCTGAGAAGATGGCGGCAGAATGTGACGATCCGGTCAGAAAAGAAGAACTGCACATCATAGCAATGAACTGCAGCAGAGTTCCGGCGAAAGGGGCAAATGGATTTTATGAGGCGTGCCAGTCCTTCTGGTTTGTTCAGCAGCTGATTCAGCTGGAGTCCAGCGGCCATTCTATTTCACCGGGACGTTTTGACCAGTATATGTATCCATATTATAAAAAAGACCTGGATAATGGGAATATTACCAGAGAATTTGCACAGGAACTGATGGACTGCATCTGGGTGAAGCTCAACGATCTGAATAAATGCCGTGATGCTGCTTCCGCTGAAGGCTTTGCGGGATACAGCCTGTTTCAGAATCTGATTGCAGGAGGACAGAACAAGGATGGGGAAGATGTGACAAATGATCTTTCTGTCATGTCCATTCAGGCATCCATGCATGTGCACCTGCCTCAGCCCTCTCTTTCCGTAAGAGTCTGGAACGGTTCTCCCCATGAGTTTTTGATCAAAGCGGCAGAGCTTACCAGAACGGGAATCGGTCTTCCGGCTTATTATAATGACGAGGTGATCATTCCGTCTCTGCAGAACCGCGGACTTTCTCTGGAAGATGCCAGAGAATATAATATCATCGGCTGTGTGGAACCTCAGAAGGCAGGAAAAACAGACGGATGGCATGACGCGGCGTTCTTTAATATGTGCAGGCCTCTGGAACTTGTATTTTCCAATGGCATGGACAAAGGGGAACTGGTAGGAATCCAGACAGGTGATGTTGCCGGTATGACTACCTTTGAAGAGTTTTATGACGCTTATAAAAAACAGATGGAATACTGTATTTCTCTTCTTGTAAATGCAGACAATGCCATTGATGTAGCTCATGCAGAAAGATGTCCGCTGCCGTTCCTGTCCTGTATGGTGGATGACTGTATGAAGAGAGGAATGTCTGTACAGGAGGGCGGAGCAGTATACAACTTTACCGGACCGCAGGGATTCGGTATCGCTAATATGGCAGATTCTCTTTATGCGGTGCGTCAGCTGGTGTATAGAGACAAAAAGATATCCATGGAGGAACTAAAGGAAGCTCTTGCATGGAATTATGGAAAAGGAATGGATGCCCAGACTGCAGCAGACATGACGGCATCTGTCCTGAAAGAAATGGAACGTCGGGGACAGGTCATCGATGAAAAAACGGCGGCATCTGTTCTTCAGACGATCCTGAATATGAAACCTACAGAGCAGCAGAAGGCAAGGTATGAGGAAATCCATCATCTGATCGACCAGGTTCCAAAGTTCGGAAATGATATTCCGGAGGTGGACTATTTTGCCAGAGATGTGGCTTATACATATACCAGACCTCTTCAGAACTACAGAAATCCGCGAGGCGGCCAGTACCAGGCCGGGCTTTATCCTGTTTCCGCCAATGTTCCGCTGGGAGGCCAGACGGGAGCAACACCGGACGGACGTTATGCCCATACACCTGTGGCAGACGGTGTGTCACCATCGGCAGGCAAGGATGTAAATGGCCCGACTGCTGCGGCAACTTCAGTTTCCAGACTGGATCATTTTATTGTGTCAAACGGAACACTGTTTAATCAGAAATTTCATCCTTCCGCGCTTGCCGGAAGAGAGGGGCTGGAAAAATTTGTAGCGCTGATCCGTTCCTATTTTGATCAGAAAGGAATGCATGTACAGTTTAATGTAGTTGACAGAGATACGCTTCTGGATGCGCAGAAGAATCCGGAGAAGTATAAACATCTGGTTGTCCGTGTGGCCGGTTACAGCGCTTTGTTTACTACTCTTTCCAGATCCCTTCAGGATGATATCATCAGAAGAACAGAGCAGGGCTTCTGACAGAAAAAGACCGGATATTGATACAGGAAAGGCATAATATGGATTATTTAAATACCAAGGGGAGGATTTTTGACATCCAGAGATATTCCGTTCATGACGGACCGGGAATCCGTACCATTGTTTTTTTGAAAGGGTGTGTACTGCGGTGCCGCTGGTGCTGTAATCCGGAATCCCAGGAATACCGTATTCAGACGATGAAGGTTATGGGCGAGGAGAAAGTGATCGGAAGAGATACCACAGTGGCAGAGATGATCGCTGAGGTGGAAAAGGACAGACCTTATTACTACCGTTCGGGAGGAGGAATGACTCTTTCCGGAGGAGAATGTCTCTGCCAGCCGGAATTTTCGCGGGATCTTCTCCGTGCGGCAAAGGAGAGAGGAATCAATACTGCCATAGAAAGTATGGCCTGTGCGGATTTTGAAAAAATCCGCCGGCTGCTTCCCTATCTGGATCTTTATCTGATGGATATCAAACATACCAATCCGGAGAAACATAAAGAATTTACCGGACGATCCAATGAACTGATGATGGAAAATGCCCGCAAGGTTGCTTTGTCAGGTCAGACCAGACTGATTATTCGCGTACCGGTGATCCCGTCCTTTAATGATACTGTGGAGGAAATCCGGGGTATTGCAGAGTTTGCGGATACGCTTCCGGGGGTGGAGGAACTCCATCTTCTTCCATATCACAGACTGGGGCAGGACAAATACGAAGGGCTGGGAAGAGAATATCTTATGGATGGAATACTTCCTCCGGAGCCGGAAAAGATGAAAACTCTGAAAATGGCAGCGGAGAGTGTTTCTTCGCTCCGGGTACAGATTGGCGGATGAAATATTTTTACAATAGAAATGTGGTTTTTGAAAAAAATAGAAAACAGAGAAAAAACTGTAATTATAAAGGGCACTGAAAAACTTCCATTTCTTCTTAAGTGGAAGTTTTTCTTTTATATTA
>NZ_CABVDF010000108.1:0-9064 GCF_902497045.1 uncultured Blautia sp.
ACACATCATATTTGGAGGTATTATGAGCCATACGAAAAACCCTGATATAAACTTTTCACTTTTTGATAAAAATGAAGGAACTCTTAAACTGACATCTGCAGAGACCCAAAAAGATTTCATTACAGTCTCCATTGCCGATCTCCCTTCTTCCTGTTCCGGAGAAGTACGTGTTCTGGTCCAGAACATCAAGGAAGACAGACCTTTTTATCTTAAATCCCAGCCTGCAGGAACTGACTGTTTCCTGATAGATCTTTCCCCTCTCAAAGAAATGGCTGTTTTTGGCAGACAGACAACCTTTTGTTTTTTTATAGAATGCACACTTAACGGCAAACAGGTCTTCTACACTCTGCGCGAACAGGAGCCGCCTGCTTCCTTACTTCAGAGATACCGGATTTTTGCCGCAGAAATATGGCTGCAGGAAACTCCATCCACTTCTTCTGTAGAATATGTAGGCGTTGCTTCCAATAAAAAAGACTTTAAAAATCTTTTCTGCGCTGCTCTTTGCAGTCGGAACCGGTATCTGGAACTTACTCACGCCTGCCGTCTCCGCTCCTGCCGCATGACCGGAGGCATACTAAAGCTGAAGTTTGATCTTGAAACAGGTTTTCATAAATATGTAAAAACAGTTTTCACTTTTCGAAGCAAATTGGCCGAAGATGCCATTTCCTATGATTTTCATACCGTCTCAGAAAAAAAACACGGAAATATGCTTCGTATAACAGCAGCCCTGGATCTAAAAACGGTAGATTTAAAAAGTATCTATTGGGATGTTCGTGCAGTGCTTCAGGGACCTGTCACAGAAAATACCGGGGAGCTTCCCATATCCATGGACGTTCCTTCCAGAATGTACCAGAAGTTTCTTTACAACGGTTCTTTTTCCGGTGAAAAAGGCTTTTTCCTTTATCCATACTATACAGGCAAACAGACACTGGCTTTTGCATACCGGGAAAAAAATAAATATGATGGGCTCAGCGTTATCTTCAAGGAGTTTCTTGCCATCTTTCTTTATCGGATCGCCCGCCCTTACTGGAAGAAAAAACACATCTGCCTTGTATGTGAAAAATTTTCTTCCATGGCACAGGATAATGGATATTATTTCTTTAAACACTGTATGGAAAATAAAGAAGAACAATTCCTTAAAAAGAATATCTACTACATCATAACAAAGGACTCTCCTGACCGGGAACGTGTTCTTCCTTATAAAAACCGGCTTTTGGATTTTATGAGCATCCGGCATCTCTGCTATATCCTGGCTGCCGATCTGATCGTCAGCTCTGATTCCAGGTACCATACCTACCCTCTTCAGAGCAGGCACAGTATCTTTAACCGGTATATAAAGAAAATACCTTTTGTTTTTCTCCAGCACGGAGTAATTGCTCTGAAAAAAGTAGATAATTTTTATGGAAAAGGTCAGAAAGGTGCATGTAATCTGTTTGTTGTTTCTACAGAGACTGAAAAACAAACCATTATAGATAATTTTGGCTATAAGCCGGAAGAAGTGATCAACACCGGTCTGCCCCGATGGGACGTACTTCATGACAAATCTCAGGACCGACGGGAAATTATGATCATGCCAACCTGGAGAAACTGGCTTGATTCTGTTCCTGATAAAGACTTTGAAGCAAGCGACTACTTTACCCATTATATGGCTCTTCTGAATTCCAGAAAGCTGGCTGATCTGCTGGAAAAATATGATCTGGAGATAAATTTCTATCTTCATGCTAAATTCCAGGAATACTCCGATCAGTTCCAGTCCAAAAGCCCACGGATCCATCTGATTTCTTTTGGAGAAACTGCAGTCAACGAAATGCTGATGCGGTGCCGCATGCTGATCACCGACTACTCCAGCGTATGCTGGGATATTCTCTATCAGGATAAACCTACCATCTTCTATCAGTTTGACCTGGATAAATATGAAGAAGCTCATGGAAGTTATCTGGATATGAAAACCGACCTTTTCGGAGACCGTGCCGAAAATCAGGAGCAGCTTCTGAGCCTGCTTGAAGAACATATAAAAAACAACTTTAAGATGAAACCAGAATACGAAAAAATGAGAAAATTCTATTTTAATTTTTCAGATCAGCAGCACAGCAGACATATCTGTGAAGAGATCAAAGAAAAATTACTGTAATTGTAAAACGACAGCCGGATCAATAAACCAGCTGTCGTTTTTCTTAAAAATCATTCTCTTATAAATTACTGTCTGCCCATGTCAGAAATCTGTCTGCTATTCTTCCGGTAATCTTATTGTACCCTAATTTTTTCCTGATAAAATCCAGAATAAAAGAAATCATAAGGCTTACTCCCAGCAGGAATAAAAAGATAAACAGCCCATGGCGGAAAGAATACACCACATCTGTCATCCACAAAGAACGTACAAATGTATGGGTAAAAAAGATATCCGCAGAATGTCTGCCCAGGAACTCCAGAACAGACCTGAGTACAGGAAGCTCTATAACAAATTCGTATGCCCACCAGATTACCACTGCAGGTACCAGACCATTCAAAAGGAATTCAAAATGCTTAATTCCCCATGGCGTATCATACACCTTAAACAACACAAGGAGAAATCCTGTCAGCAAAACAAATTTCAGTATTTTTCCCACTGTCCTGTTTTTCACAGGAGAAAACGCTTTCAGTCGTTCCAGGATCTGCCTGTCTGCAAACCATACCGCCAGAGGAACCACAAAAAGATACTTTGTTAAATGAACCTGCTTCTCCAGAAGAAAGCTTCCGGGAAGAAGGATCATAGGAACCATCAGCCAGCTGTATTTTCTGTAAAACCTTATCATAAAAGGCATAAACACTATGATCAGTATTTCCAGACTTAAAAACCACCAGGTATTTACCATTAGCGTCGTTCCAAATATCTGCCCTACCCCAAAGAAATCCATAACAACACCGGCCACGTTTTCCCAAAATCCATTCCGGTATCGGTAACTGCCCGTACCTGTAACAAAAGTAATGCCGGAACAGAAAAGAAACGGCAGCATAAACATAAAAAACAGCTTTACATACCTTTTCAGCACAAACATTGCCGCATCATGTCCCGAAAACTGATAGTCCGGCCATGATGACTTTATAGATAAGGTGAGCCCGTACGCAGACAAAAAAGCAAACATTCCCACACACATCATCATGCTTCTGCATATCATAAATACTGTTTCATCAGACAGAGGCCAGAAGCTCACCTCCGCTCCATAAAGTCTGGCTCTCTGAGAAAAGCAATGGTAACACAGCAGAAAAATAATCGCGATACCTTTCACCGCAAGTGTATTTTTTTTTGTAAACCTTAAGTTTTCTTTCATATAATATCCTGTTCCTTTTTATATTTTGACAATGATCCCAATGTATTATAAAATCATTATAAATGCCTTCTGCAGACATTTATTATACTATATTACAAGGAGTTTGTCATGGAAACTATCGTTTACGTTACATCCGTCAAAATCAAAAAATCCATAATCTATATGACTCTTCAGTCAGATCAGAAACTGGAACCACTGAGCATTGAACTGGTCTGCAGAAACGAAATGAGCCCGGCTGCGGTTCCTATGGTTTTCTCCGTATCTCATACTGACAGGACTGTAATACAGACCTCCATGGATGCCGGCTTACTGCGTCTTCAAAACGATGACTGGGAAATTGCCGTCAGCTCTGAAACAGGAAAATATACACCGATTCTGAATGGTCATATGCGCGCAGCCCTGATTTTATTCAGTTATAAAATAAAGCCTGGTCATAACTTTCTGTTTTTTCCAATGGGAGGACCCGGACATAAATTCCTTCTTCGCTGCCGTCCACTGACAAAGTACGACGGAGCCGGCACTCACATACGGGAGCTGACTGCACTCTTACTTTCCAAGCTGCTGAAACCCTTATGGAAAAAGAAAAAAATATGGCTTATCTATGAAAAGTACAGCTCCTCCGCACAGGATAACGGCTTTTATTTTTTCCGCTACTGTATGGAACAGCTTCCGCCTGAAGAAAGACGCCGTATATATTTTATACTGGATAAAGCGTCTCCTCAATGGCCAGCTATGCAGAAATACCGAAAACAAATCCTGCCTTTTATGAGTTTCCGCCATATACTTTATCTGCTTCTGGCAGATCTTTATGTAGCTTCCGATGCCCGTCTCCACGCTTTTGCATGGAAGCCCATGCCCAATCTGATATCCAGAGAGATCAATCGGCATGATATCTTTTTTCTGCAGCATGGTGTCCTGGGACTGAAACGGGTAGAAACACTTTTTGGCAAAAACGGAGCAAGCCCTATGACCTATTTTGCAGTTTCCTCTGAGAAGGAACAGCGGATCGTCACAGAATATTTTGGATATGATTCCTCCCATGTCCCTGTTGTAGGTCTGGCAAGATGGGATGCTCTGGAAAATAAATCGGATCCCTGCCGAAAAAAAATCCTTGTTATGCCTACCTGGCGTTCCTGGCTGGAAGATAAGGATGATGATTTTTTCTGCAAAAGCGATTATTACCAAACCTATATGCATCTGTTCCAAAACGAAGCACTGCTGGACCTGCTGAAAACAAGCAATACATGTATGGTCTTTTATATCCATCCAAAGCTCAAAGAATTTATGAAATCTTTTCACTCAGAAAGTCCTCTGATTCAGCTGATTCCCTTTGGACAATGTCCTCTGAACCACCTGATCATGGAATGCTCCATGCTCATTACCGATTACTCCAGTGTGTGCTGGGATGTATATTATCTGGAAAAACCCGTGGTCTTTTATCAGTTTGATTCAGAACTATACGAAAAGACAAACGGAAGCTATATGGATATGGAACATGATCTTTTTGGCGATCGCTGTATCCTGGAAGATCAGCTGATAAACACCATCAAGGACTATATTCAATCTGATTTTCACGAGAAAGAAAAATACAAAAAAATGCGGAAAGATCTTTTCGCTTTCCGCGATCACAACAACTGCAGACGTATCTATGATTTCATCATAAAGAACAGATAAACAAGCCCTAAACCGGAAGAAAAAGAGTACCGTTCTTTTCTCTTCCGGTATTTTTTGCAGCTCTCAGGCAATCATATCCGGCCAGGAAAGAATTTCCTCTGCAATCATATTTTCATAATCCCCCTCGATATCCTGACTTCTTCCGGCTTCATATACATTGGTCTCTGCACCCCAGACGCCATCATGATATTCCCATACATGAAAGCTCAGTCCCCGGAACATAAAATCCAGGCTTCCACATCCGTCCTCTTCTGTATATTGATATTTGATCTTCTTATTTTCAAGTGCGTTTTTTACAATTTCCAGCCTCATAATGTTTCTCCTTTTTCATATTTCTATATGCATTCTACTCTTACGATACCGCAGTGTCAATATGTCTGAAATCTGTTGCACAGGAAATAAAAATACTATATGATAAAGAAAAAGACTGCTGAGAAAGGAGAGTATTCCCATGAATTCAAAACCTGTTTTTCACGGAAGCGATATCGAAAAAATATGCGGTCATTATCATCTAAAAAAGGAAAATATTATTAATTTTGCCGCCAATGTAAATCCTCTGGGATTGTCTCCCAGTATAAAAAAAGAACTGTCTGAAAATCTGAATCTTCTGTCCTCCTATCCTGACAGAAACTATACCTCTCTAAGAGATACTATTTCTGAATACTGCAGCATACCTGCCGATTATATTCTTCCCGGCAACGGCTCCAGCGAGTTAATCTCACTGCTGATTCAGGAACGGGCGCCAAAACATACTCTGATCCTTGGCCCTACCTACTCTGAATATTCCCGGGAGCTGACTTTTTCCGGAAGCACGCAGGAATATTATCATTTACAGGAAAACAAAGATTTTTTCCCTGATATAGAGGATCTGTGCCGTACACTGGAGAACGGATATGATTTTCTGATCTTTTGCAATCCCAACAATCCTACTTCCTCCGCCATCCTTCATGAGGATATGAAAAAACTTCTAACTTTCTGCAGACAAAAAAATATTTTTGTAATGATCGATGAAACCTATGTAGAGTTTGCACCGGATATCTCTGCAGTCACTGCCGTACCGCTGACCCGGGAATTCGACAATCTCATGATTCTACGGGGTGTCTCTAAATTTTTTGCCGCTCCGGGCATGCGCCTCGGCTACGGAATCAGCGGAAACAAAGCCTTTCTCTCTAAAATGAAAGAAAAACAGATTCCCTGGTCCCTGAACAGTCTTGGAGCCTTTGCCGGAGAATTATTTCTAAAAGACAAAAACTACATTCAAAAAACCCGGGATCTGATCCTTGCTGAAAGAGAAAAACTGTACCATGAATTGAAGGAGCTCCCTGCTTTCAAGGTATATCCTGCCTATGCAAACTTTCTCCTTCTAAAGATCATCAAGCCGGAGCTGACCTCTTTCCAGGTATTTGATGCCTGTATCCGCCAGGGTATGATGATCCGTGACTGTTCCTCTTTCCAGTGTCTTGACGGAGAATTTATCCGGTTCTGCATCATGCTGCCGGAACAAAATCAAAAGCTGATAAACATACTAAAAGGGCTGTAACAGCCCTTTTAAGTATCTCTCATATAGATTTAAAATTAAATTTATGCGGAATCTCCGCCGTCTCTCCGAAAAGATTCCCATACAGCTCACTCCACAGCTGTCCGATAGAATCTTCTCCTTCCCGGATATCTTCCAGTATCATTCCCCCATTCTTTTCCAGAATCCTGTATGCTTTTTCGTCCTTCCCCAGTTTATGAAGAGCACTGATATAGACAAAACAGATCCTGTTATTTTTGCGAAAATTTTTATCCAGCCCTTTATATATGCTGCAGATATCGTCGTATGCCTCACAGAAAAGAAGAATACGAAATCCCTCTTTCACATAGGAGGTATCCTCTGCTCTCATAGCTATTCCCTTTTTGATACAGGAAACCGCTTTTTGTCTTTTTTCCTGAAGAAGATAAATACAGCTCAGTCCATGCAGCGCCCATGGATTTTCTTCTATTTCCAAAGATTCTCTGAATGCTTTTTTTGCTTTTTTATATTTTCCGGATACAAAATATCCGATGCCAAGATGATAAAACGCATACCAGTTATGGCTGTTTTTTTCTAAGATATTTTTCTTCAGAAAAGCAAGATTTTCTTCTGTGATCAGAAACTCATCCGGAACTTCTAAAGGATCCGGACAATGAAGTATTCCCGTTTCAAAAAACCTTTTCCATTTCTCTAATGGCTTTTCCTGAACCTCAAATTCCAGGTGGGAAACGCCTCTGCCATGTTCCTCCATAGCACCGTAACCACGCCCTTTCCATATAAGTTCTGCTTTGGTTTTTGCCATTTTATCCGTATTATTCAGCATCTGCTCCAGTTTATCAGGAACTCTTTTCCGTTTCATTTTTTCAATAAGAACTTTACTTCTTTCCTCATGATCCATTTGTCTGGTCTCATCAGAAAGCTGCACTGCTCCATACTGTTCTATCCACTCCCAGGCAGTATGAGGAGCCATAGGAATACAGCCGTACTGAGTTTTGGCAAGCCCCGCCTGTATCTCCAGATATCTGCCAGCCTCCTCTGTCAAAAACTCCTGCCAGCGGTTGGATCCGTCAGAATTTCCCCAGGAAAACAGCTTCCTGCTGCCCAGCCTTCTGGTAGATACCTGCATAAGTCCATATCCGTTTTTATCCATATTAAAAATATATTTCGGATTCTTTTCCGGTATATCAAAGAAATAGTCTACAGAATTTTTTATATTCTGATAGTCCGTGATGTCTTTCCCCTTAACCACAGGGATCGGAACCTTATAAACCACACCATCACTATTTGTATAAGCACTTTCTGCCGGAACTGTGATCTGTCCTCCCTCATACTCCGGAACTGCAATATTGCTCCACCAGTACATAGGAATAACTCTGGAACTTTCATTTACAATCCGCATTCTGCAGTTGAGAAAACGGCTTCTTTTTTCCAGCCAGAAATCCATCTGATATACTACGCCCCGGATTCTTTCATACTCATACATACGAAGAACCGGCTCTCCTTTTTCTGTTTCTGTCTGTGCTGTATATAAAGGCTCTGCAGTCAAAGGAGTGTGGCCGATCACACCAATATTCCATTCCACCCCTCCGCTGAACCATGCGTTCCTCACTGCCAGATTGCTGAAGCGAAGAACATCATTTGTATATAAAAGATCCCTTTCTGCTTCCTTATCCCACAGCTTCCACAATCTTCCTCCATACTCCGGTAAGAACACTGCTTTCAGCCAGTCATTCTCCAAGACTGCTGTTCTGACCTTTTTTTCTGACAGTTTCCTGGTATATCCATTCTGCTGTCTGTATGGATATACAGTGGCTTTTCTTCCATATGCCTCAAAAATTTCATCCTTTTCACCCAGTTCAAACTTCAGATTATTCTGAAGAATCATTTCTCCCAGAAGATCCGGAACACTGCTCTGCTGCCCCAATTCTACAGTACGCAGCTTCATTTCTCCAAAAGTAAGTACAGGCTGCATAATTCCTCCTCCATAATTTTCGCAATAGCGTTCTGTTTATGCGAAAATTCTGTAAAATATTTTACTTACATTCTATCTGATTTATATACAAAATACAAGAATCCAAAAAAGAACTGCTGCAGTTGTGGTTTATCCCATTAACACAGCAGTTCTCCTTTTCTTATAAAGCTCTGTGGAGATATTTCTCCCTAGTAGCCAGCCCGCCTCTTATATGACGTTCTGCCTTATTTACATCCAAAATCTGGCGTACCTCTGCCGCCAGTCCAGGATTTATCTCTGCTAAACGTTCAGAACAGTCTTTATGTACCGTACTTTTACTGATTCCAAATTTTTTAGCTGCCTGTCGTACTGTTGCCCTGGTTTCAATGATATAAGATGCTATCTTCACTGCCCGTTCTTCGATATAATCTTTCACAAAAATTCCCCTGGATACATCTTTTTACAATGTATGCAGGAGAAGTATTGATTATGTTAATCACAAAATCCGTGTTCTGGCAAAGAGAATCTTATTATCCCAGTCTTTTTCATCTCGCTGACAAAAAGATTTTTGAAATTCTCATATTCAAAAAATAATTTTCCTGATAAAATAAAACA
>NZ_CABVDF010000109.1:0-8993 GCF_902497045.1 uncultured Blautia sp.
AACAGGATCAATTATAGAAAGAAAGGGAATGACTATGATCAAAAATGAGTGGAAAAACCTGCTGAAGAATAAAATGCTGGTAGTAGTTGTTATTGCTATTATCGTAATTCCCGTTATTTATGCAGGATTATTTCTGAAATCCATGTGGGATCCCTATGGAAATCTGGATCAGCTTCCTGTGGCGGTAGTCAACAAGGATAAGGCCGTAGAATATGAGGGAAAAACCCTGAGTGTGGGAAGTGATATGGAAGATGCCCTGAGGGATAATGATTCCCTTGATTTTCATTTTGTGGACAGCAAAGATGCGGAACAGGGACTGAGAAATGGCACCTATTATATGGTAATTACCATTCCGGAAGATTTTTCTCAGAATGCTTCTACCCTGATGGATGAGAAGCCAAAGAAAATGGAACTGGAGTATGAGACAAATCCGGGAACAAATTATATTGCTTCAAAAATGAGTGAGAGTGCTGTTGTAAAAATCCGTGATGAGGTAGCATCACAGGTAACAGAAACTTATACACAGACAGTTTTTGACCAGATTACAGAGATCGGAGACGGTATGCAGGAGGCAGCTGATGGTTCCGTAAAGCTGAATGACGGACTGGGAGATGCGTCTGATGGAAATAAAACCATTACGGATAATCTGAAAAAGCTGGCGGACAGTACTCTTACTTTTAAGGACGGAGCAAATACTCTCACAGAGGGGCTGAAAGAATATACAGACGGCGTAGCCCAGGTTGATGATGGAGCTGCACAGCTGAATGACGGAGTCAGTACTCTGACAGCAAAGATTCCGGAGCTGACAGCAGGTGTAAACACATTAAACCAGGGGGTCAAAGATTATACAGATGGAGTTGCAAAGCTCGATGCAAACTCTGCTCAATTGACAGCTGGAACGGGAGATCTTCAGGATGGGGCAGAGACGCTGAAAAAAGGTCTTGATACCCTGAAAGATGGAACAACTCAGTATGTAAGCGGGGCAAACACTCTTGCAAATGGAGTGCTCCAGTATGTTGCCGGAGCGGATCAGCTGGCAGCGGGAGCAGAACAGCTTTCACCGCTGGAGGAAATCGGTCAGGTATCTTCCGGTATTTCTCAGTTGAACAGTTCTGTTTCCAAAGGAGATGGCTCTCTGAAAGCGGGAACTCAGCAGATTGAATCCGGCTTAGGGGAACTGTACGGACAGCTGAAAGAGCTTGGAGGCAGTGTGACAGCAGAAAATATCAAAAAGCTGACATCAGGTTTATCTGAAGCAAAAAGCGGAATGGAAAGTGCTGGAAAAGGAATGACTTCTGCTTCTTCCGGAATGACACAGGCTGCAGAAGGAATGACAAATGCGGCAGGCGTGATTACACAGGCAGGCCAGGGCATTTCTGCAGTGGCAGCTCAGGTTCAGAGTGTATCCAAACCTGTGGCAGATGCAGTAAGTGGAGTGGCAGGCATTGTAAATCAGTGCGCTCAGGACGCAAATGGCAAGCTGGATGCAGCAAGAAACCAGCTGGACGCGGCAAATGCTCAGATTGCTTCTGCAAACGGGCAGATCGATGCGGCAAATCAGCAGATATCCGGTATGCAGGCATCTATGGCAAATGCTCAGGCAGCAATCCAGGGAATACAAGGTTCAGCAGATGAAAAC
This sequence comes from uncultured Blautia sp., assembly GCF_902497045.1. Classification (NCBI taxonomy): domain Bacteria; kingdom Bacillati; phylum Bacillota; class Clostridia; order Lachnospirales; family Lachnospiraceae; genus Blautia; species uncultured Blautia sp. The sequence goes on from NZ_CABVDF010000109.1 coordinate 1,640, forward strand.
GGAATGGTTTCTGCGGCAAGTCTGAATGCCGTGATCGGAATGCTTGGCAATTCTGCTTCCGGTGTGTCTGGAGTAGATGCAGTACAGAATAATGTGGAAAATATGGATGCGTCTGCTTATACAGCGCAGGCACAGCAGATTGCAGACGCAGCTTCCCAGCAGCTGGCAGGTGTCCAGGAAACCTTAAACGGAACAGCAGGACAGCTGAATGAAGCGGCAGAAGGACTGAAAAAGGGTGCAGAGACTCTTGGAACAAAATCAGGAGAAATGAAAGCCGGAGCAGATCAGATGAAAGCCGGAGCTGAGAAAATGGCAGATGGTGCAGAAAATATTCCTTCGATCCCAACAGATCCCATCAATCAGGTGTCATCTGCAGTAGGGCAGCTTTATGCAGGATCCCAGAAAGTGAATCAGGGTGTGGGAGCGGTATCCTCTGCTCTGGATACCCTGGAAGAAGGAACAAAGGATTTTCCAAAAGCAGCTGCAGGAATAAAAGCTCTGAATGAGGGATTTGCCCAGCTGACAGCTAATGATAAGGTACTGACAGCAGGAGCAGAAGCGCTGAAAGCCGCAGGCAGCACCGTAACAGGAGGTATCAGTCAGCTGACAGCCGGAGGAAAAAAACTTGCAGATGGAGTAGGCGTATTAAGTGAGGGAATCAAAACCTATACAACCGGAGTCAGAACACTGGCAGGAAATAATGAAGCTCTTACCTCAGGAACACAGAAGCTTGCATCAGGAGCCTCGACTCTTGCATCAGGGGCAGCACAGCTTTCAGATGGAACAAAAACTCTGAAAGCCGGAACAAGCAAGCTTGTTGAAAACAACAGTACCCTGAACAAAGGAGCGGTTCAGCTTGCAGACGGTGCAGGACAGATCCAGGATGGATCGTCGCAGCTTTATGACGGATCAAAGGAACTGGGAGAGGGAATCAAAAAATTAAGTGACGGTTCAGATACTCTGCAGACAAGTCTCAGTGACGGTGCAGAGCAGGTAAAAGAAACAAAGGTGAATGACGATATGATAAGCATGTTTGCCGCACCGGTCAGGGAGGAAGAAACACAGATGACAACGGTGAAGAATAATGGACATGCTATGGCTCCCTATATGATGTCTGTAGGTCTCTGGGTAGGCTGTCTTGCTTTCTGTCTGATGTATCCTCTGACAGAATACAAGGGAAAACTAAAATCAGGTTTTGCATGGTGGGCAAGCAAGGCATCTGTTCTTTATCCGGTGGCAATTCTTCAGGGAATTCTTCTGATCATTCTGCTTCACCTGATTGACGGATTTACACCGGCACAAATGATGAAGACAGTTCTTTTCTCCTGTCTGGCATCAGTGGCATTTACTTCTATTATGTATTTCTTTAATATTACTTTCGGTAAGGTGGGAAGCTTCCTGATGCTGATCTTTATGGTGGTTCAGCTTGCTGGCTCAGCAGGAACCTATCCTGTAGAGATCTCTCCTTCCTTTGTGGCAAAGATACATAATTATCTGCCCTTTACCTATACAGTAAATGCTTTTCGAAGCACCATTGCAGGAGGTGAAAGTATAGGAAAATCAGTTGTGGTACTTGTTGTACTGGCACTTCTGTTTACCCTGCTGACAATTCTGCAGTTTCATCATATGGCAAATGCCAGAAAAAATGGAAAGACAGTTCTTTATGACTGGCTGGAGGCACATGGAGTAGCATAATAAGAAAAAACGCTGCAGTTCAGAATCTGTTGATGATTCCGGGCTGCAGCGTTTTTGCAGTAATCAGGTTTTATTTTTCTACGATTTCAAGTACGTCCATTGGACAGGCTTTTACACAGATACCGCATGCGATACATTTGGATGCTACAGGTTTTGCATCTACTTTGACCATGAGGCCGAAAGGACATGCCTCCACACATTTACCGCAGCCTGTACAAAGCTTTTTGTTTACCATGTAAACGCCCTTTGCGTTCTGAGTAATAGCGCCTGCCTCGCATACCTCTGCACATTTGCCGCACTGAGGACATGCCACAGGTCTTGGCTCGCCTTTGCGCTCTACGATCTGGATGCAGGATGCAAGTACATTGGATTCTTTGTAGTAGGCATTGGAACATGCCTCCACACATGCCAGACATGCCATACAGGTAGCGCCTTTTTTCACTGCCAGTTTTTTCATTACCATACCTCCGCTTTTGTTCTTTTTCAATCTCATTATCTGCTGTGTTCAGCTGGCTTCATTATAGCATTTTTATGTGATGCCGACAATTTATTTTGTGCTTTTTTTCACAAAGTCAGGGATTTTTCGGGGATACTACTGGTTTTACTGATAAAAATAGAGTATGATAAGAAAAAGTACAGATGTAAATGGAGAGAGCAGCTGATAAAGAAAACAGGGAGAATTAACAGTTTCCTCACATTTTTCCCACAAAGTCAACACAAATTTTTTTTATACTCAAACCATCAAATGAAAAACAGAGATATTCAAGGAGGGAAATCATAATGGAAAATATGAACCAGGATTTTAATATAAATAATGATGATGACAATAAGGAGAAAAAGAACAAAAAGAAGAATCGTATTCTGAAAGGTACAGGGATTGCTCTGTGTGCTGTTCTGGCAGGCGGTCTTGCATTTGAAGGAATCAGCTCTGCTTCTGGATGGAATTTCAGCAATACAGTAAAAGCATCTAATACAGAAGAAAACAGAACAGAACTTTTAAAAACAAAAAAGAAATCAGAGGATAAAAAAGAAGAAACCGCAGATACTGCACAGGAACCGGCTGAAGAGCCTTCTGAAACAAAAGTTAAGGGCAGTCTGGACGTATCAGATATTGCGGCAGAGGCAATGAAATCAGTTGTTGCCATTACAACGAAATCTGTTCAGGAGGTTCAGACGTATCTGGGAGATTTTGGATTCGGCGGATTTACTACACAGCAGCAGGAGGTTGAGGGAAGCGGCTCCGGTATTATCATTGGACAGAATGATGAAGAGCTTCTGATCGCAACAAATTATCATGTGATCGAGGGTGCTAATACCGTATCGGTAACCTGTATTGACGGCGAAGTTTATGAAGCAACAGTAAAGGGCTATGATGCAGATAAGGATCTGGCAGTTGTTTCTGTAGCTGTTTCAGATATTTCTGATGATACCATGGAACAGATCCAGGTAGCTTCTATTGGAAGCTCTGATGATCTGAGGGTTGGAGAACAGGTTATTGCCATTGGTAATGCTCTTGGTTACGGACAGTCTGTTACCACCGGTATTGTAAGCGCTAAGAACCGTAAGCTGGATGATTCCGGTCAGGCCGATGAAAATTCTGACGGCGTAAACCTGATCCAGACAGACGCGGCTATCAACCCAGGAAACAGCGGCGGTGCTCTTCTTAATATGAACGGTGAACTGGTGGGAATCAATTCAGCCAAGTTAGCATCCACTGAAGTGGAAGGAATGGGATATGCAATTGCCATCACAGACGTATCTGATATCCTTGAGAATCTGATGAATGAGACTCCAAGAGACAGACTGGAAGATCATGGGGTTCTGGCTATTACAGGAACTTCTGTAAGCGAAGAGGCAGCAAGTGTTTATGACATTCCGGAAGGTGTCCTGGTTGCAGAAGTGGTAAAAGGAGGCGCAGCGGATAAGGCAGGAATCCAGGTAAAAAATATTATTACAGAGTTTGACGGAAAGAGGGTACGCAGCATTGATGCTCTGGTAGACATGCTTCAGTATTATGAGCCGGGAGAAGAAGTCGAAGTAACACTTCAGGTTCTTGGTAACGGTGGATATGAAGAAAAGAAAGTAACGGTTAAGCTGGATAAAAACACCAATAAGGAAGCAGATGCATCTGAGACAAAAGAGGACGCTCAGCCATCAGAAGAACAGGGTGAGCAGAGTATTCTGGAAGAGTTTGGAAATGGATCTGAAGATGATGCCACATACGAGGAGTTTTTTGGTGATATCTGGTAAAACAGGCATTTCCGTAAAAAGATAAAAATATAAGCAGAAAAACTGCTGCAGATTGTGTTATGGAATCTATAGAGGACAGAACATGGATCTGCAGCAGTTTTTGCTTTGTACAGCTGTTCACAGGCTGGTTGAAACAAGAGAAAAGGTCTGTTATACTTAAACACAGAAGTTCCGGGGATAATGTGGAAAACATTTTTCAGCGGAAGAATATATGTGGAAAACGGTGAGAAAATATGAAAAGAAGAAAAGTGATCATTGACTGTGACCCGGGAGTAGACGATGGGGTCATGCTGGCTTTGGCCTCAGCGCATCAGGATCAGCTGGAGATATTGGGTATCACAACAGTATGCGGGAATCAGGATATAGATAAAGTAAGCAGAAATGCGCTGAGTCTGTCTGATTTTTTTGGTATTGAAGCTCCGGTAGCCAAAGGAATGGACAGACCTGTGGTACGGGAACCTGAGTATGCACCGGAAACACATGGAGAAGACGGAATCGGCGGATGTGTTCTTCCGGAAACACAAAGAACAGAGAGCAGAGAAAACGGAATCCTCTTTATGCAAAGAATATTGAAAGAACTGGAGAAAGAGGAAAAGGCATCAATAATTGCCACAGGTCCTCTGACAAATGTTGCACTTTTGCTTCGGATCTTTCCGGAAACAGCAGATAAGATCCGGGAGATTGTTTTTATGGGAGGATCTCTTTCCGGAGGTAATGTTACAGATGCTGCGGAATTTAATTTTTATGAGGACCCGGAAGCTGCCAGAATGGTTTTGCAATCAGGTGTTCCGCTGGTAATGTGTGGACTTGATGTGACAGAGAAGTGTACACTGACCAGGAAACAGATACTGAAAATGTGCCAGTGGGGAAGTCCTGCGGCAAAGCTCTGTGGAGATATGCTGGGGTATTGTCTGGAGAATTCTTCTGAAAAATACAGAGGAGAAGTAAGTGTTCATGATGCAGTTCCGGTAATGTATCTTCTTTATCCGGAAATATTTGAGGGAGGACATAAGATCCTGGATGTGGACTGTTCAGAAGGTGCGGCCAGAGGGGCGGTACTGGGCGGATTCCGATGGTGGAAAAATGAAGCAGAGGATACAAATGTTTATGTGCTTACAGATGTAGATAAAGATAAATTCCAGGAGTATCTGATCACATCTTTATATGAACTGGCACAGTGAAAAGTAAAGGAAGAGCTTTATATGAATTATATTGTTTTTGATCTGGAGTGGAATCAGTGTCCTGCCGGAAAAAATGGTTCAGATCCGGATCTGCCCTTTGAGATTATAGAGATCGGCGGGATAAAGCTGAATGAAAAAAGAGAAAAGATCAGTGAATTTCACAGGCTTGTAAAACCGCAGGTTTATAACTGGATCCACGACAGTATCCATAATGTGATCCATGTGGATTATAAAGAACTTATGAATGGAGAACTGTTTCCGCAGGCTGTCCAGGAGTTTCTGGACTGGTGCGGGAAGGATTTTGTGTTCTGTACCTGGGGGATGCAGGATCTGATGGAACTTCAGAGAAATATGAGATATTACAGTCTCCTGGATCTTCTTCCCGGTCCGGTGATCTATTATGATATCCAGAAGCTGTTCAGCTGGTTTCATGAAAACATTAAGCTGAGAAGAAGTCTGGAATATGCCATTGACTGTCTGGATATTGAAAAAGAAAAGGATTTTCACAGAGCATTGGAGGATGCGGAATATACAGCCAGAGTTTTTGCAAAGATGGACATGGCGGAGATACTTCCTTATTATTCTATAGATACCTATCAGCCGCCAAACAATCGGAAAAAAGAAATTTATATTTCATATCCTACCTATGATAAATATATATCAAGACAGTTTCATGACCGGGAAAAAGTGATAAAAGATCGGGAAGTGGCAAGCACTCGCTGTCCGGTCTGTCACCTTCCGGCCAAAAGACGGCTGAGATGGTTTATGAATAATTCCAGAATATATGAAAGCATTTCTCAGTGTCAGGAGCATGGATATATTAAAGGAAAAGTCAGGATCCGTAAAACAGACGAGGATACGTTTTATGCAGTAAAGACTTTGAAACCTGTAAATGAACAAAAAGCGGAGGAAATCCGCCAGAAGCGGGATTCTCTCCGCAGAAAACGTAATATGAAATATCATTCAGATAAGCAGATCGGATAGCAGAGTTTTTTGATAATATCTTGCAAATCCGGTCTGCTGGCCGTTAAAACTGTAGGTAATCTCCAGCAGGGGAAGACCTGCAGGATTTTTTTTGAATTTACGGCTTTTCTTCAGTGTATTGATATCGGTACCATTTGGAAGGGTAACAGAAGGCAGCTGGATCCGGTAAAATAAAACAGAATTCTTATAATCCTTCAGAATATATTTTTCGCAGGGAAGACAGGATATAGAGACCTCTGATGGTTCTGTTTTTACTGCAGATCTGGTAAAATTGTTAAAACCGTAATCCAGAAGTGCTGCTGTATCGGAATAGGCACCATTTACAGATTTCATTACAACAGAAACAAGATACAAATTACCTCTTCGTGCATAGGTTACCAGTGTATTTCCGGCAGCATCCGTATAGCCGGTTTTTCCGCCAAGGACGCCGTCGTAGGCTCGTGTATTTCCCTTCATCATTTTGTGATGATTAAGAAGATAGCGGGTTTCTGCAAATTTGTTTGTAGGTGGAATCTCATAATAGGCAGTAGTAGCAAATTTACGGAAAGTTGGATTGAACCACGCAGCACGTGCTATTTTTGCCATATCGCTGGCAGTTGTGTAATGCAGCTCATCGGGAAGTCCGTTGGGATTATTAAAATGAGTTCCCGTACAGCCAAGAAGTCTTGCCTTCAGGTTCATCAGCTCTACAAATTTTTTTACGGAGCCGGAAGTTTCTTCAGCAAGTGCAAGAGTCATTTCATTGGCAGACTGAAGCATTACAGCCATCATGGCCTGCTCCATGGTCAGTTCTTCGCCAGTGTCGGCATAGATGCTGGAGCTGTCGCTGATGGTGATGCCATGAGCGGCAGATTCTGACATTACAAGTTTGCCTTTCATATCTAAATGTTCCGCGGCAAGAAGAGCAGTCATAATTTTTGTGATGCTGGCAGGGTACTGAACCTTGTCAGCATTTTTTGAATACAGGACAGTTCCGGTGATCATGTCTACAAGGATGGCGGATTCTCCTTCAATCTTAGGTCCCTGAGGCCATCCGGGAATATTATCGGTAGAAGGAGCCTGGTTATAAAATTCTGTATGAGGATCAGGCGTAGGAGTGGCAGTTACAATAGGGGCGCCGGTTTCGTCATAGCCTGTAGCGAAAACGGAGGATGCCGGCAAAAAAGCCATTGCTGCACATAAAATACCACACACGGATTTTTTCAGGCATTTTATAATTTTATTTTTCATGAAAACGACCTTTC
>NZ_CABVDF010000110.1:0-8904 GCF_902497045.1 uncultured Blautia sp.
ATATTTTTAATTCATTTCTGACATTTTGATAAATTTGCAGCAATGCAGTCCGCGCCGGACAATCGACTTCTGCAGCACTTTTCCCTGCATTAACCGCCCTTGAAACTTCTTTATCGTAAGGAATTTTTCCCATAAAAGGAATTCCCTGCGCATTACACCATTTTTCAATTTCTTCTGTTTTTTCCGGGCTGGTATTCCATTTATTTACACATACACCCATTTTCATCTGAAAGGATTCTGCTGTTTTTATCAGTCTTTCCAGATCGTTTTTTCCGGAAACCGATGGTTCTGCGACGATCAGAACAAGGTCCATCCCACTCATGGAGGCGATTACCGGACAGCCGATTCCCGGTGAACCATCTACCACAGCCAGTTCTGTCTCAGGTGCCGCTTTCAGCATGGCAAGCTTTACGGCTGTTACCAGCTTTCCTGAATTTCCTCGTCCCATTTTTAATGCGGCAGTGGAAAAAACTTTTTCCCCTTTGTAAAGCTCCTGTCTGCCTGCCACATCATCTTTCATGGTAACTGCAGACTGAGGACAGACATATTCACAGATACCGCAGCCTTCACAGGCATAATCCTGTATCTGATAAACCTCCCCGCAGCTTTTGACTGCACCAAACCTGCAGTACTCTACGCACTGTCCGCAGCCAATACATTTTTCCGGATCGATTACTGCTTTTTCTGCACCCATAAAATCAGATACTTCCGGTTCTGTCTCCATTTTTGTAACAAGATGAAGGTTTGGAGCATCCACATCACAGTCTGCAATAGCCCGTGCCTGAGAAAATTCAATAAAAGACGAGGACACCGTCGTTTTTCCCGTGCCACCCTTTCCGCTTAATACCAGAAGACGTTTCATGCCTGCCCACCTCCTGTTTTTTTCAGAAGCTCCTGAAATTTTTTTCTGTATTCAGGAAATTCTTCTACGAGAATCTTTCCGGAAGAAACAATTTCTGCAATCCTTTCTTCGTATGGAATTCTGAGAAGAACCGGAAGCTTTTTCTCTTTGCAGTATTCTTCCAGAGGCTCATAGACTCCTTCCCACTTATTGATCACAACACCGCAGGGCTTTCCAAGAAGCTCTGCCAGTTCATGAACCATACAGAAATTATGGAAGCCAAACGCTGTCGGTTCTGCCACCAGGATACAGAAATCCGCTTCTGAGATACTTTCTACTACAGGACAGGCACTTCCCGGCGGACAGTCGATCAGCACTGGTACGTTCTGCCCGTCGCCCTCTTTCAGAGCTTCCCGGATCACAGGTACACCGGAAGCCTCCCCAAGATTTAAGATTCCTGTTACCGTCCGTGTCTCTCCATGGTACCCTGTTTCCACCCTGCCAATGACTTTTTTCTTTTCTGTCACAGCCTTATCTGGACAGACAAGAGCACAGCCCCCACAGGAATGGCATACCTCAGGAAATACCTTTGGTCTGTTTTTGATATAGACCAGAGCATGAAACCGACAAAAATCCACACAGGTACGACAGCCTGTACATTTCTCCGGATCAAACTCCGGAAGAGCTGTTGTCACATCTGCCGCTTTTATATTCTGCGGTTTAAAAAACAGACGGCCGTTTGGCTCCTCTACATCACAGTCAATATAAACTGCCTGTCCGGCAGCAACAGCAAGATTCACAGCTGTCAGTGTTTTTCCGGCCCCGCCTTTTCCGCTTAAAACTGCAATTTTCATCGTATTCCCTGATATCCTCCGTGGAAATGAGTCAGAACAGATAATTTTCCTTCTTTAAAAGCTTTAATATTCTGACTGACTCCTACTCCTTCCGATTTATAAATTTCAACATCTGCAGCCTGAAGGACTTCCGCAGAATTCATACCGCAGCGTGGTGTGATCAGCACATCCCCCTGACAATCCAGTACAAACTGAGCAGCTTTCAGTCCGGCTCCTCCCTGAACCTGAGAAGCCGGATTCTCCTTTAATTCCGTTGTTCCGGTTTCTGTATCATGAACTGCAAAATAAGGTGCTCTTCCAAAAGTCGCACAGATCACATCTTTTTCCTCATCTGCCGGTAAAATCACTCTCATTGGTCTTTCCTCCTTGTTCCATATTTTTAAACCGCCTTTTTTTACATCCTCCGCAGCCGTAATAATTTCTTCCTCCCTCACAGATCTGATAATTACCACCCTGGATCCGTATAGGAAGTCCGTCTACAATGGCTGTGGCAATCTTTTTTCTGGCACATGTGTAGATCTGCTGAACCGTGGTGCGTGCCACCTGCATATATTCGCCGCATTCTTCCTGAGAAAATCCCTCCCTGTCTATCAGTCGAATGGTTTCATATTCATCTACTGTCAGGATCACACCTCCGGCATCTTCACCGGATTCCCCCGGAACAAAGGAAAGAGTCCCCGGAAGTCTGCATACCTTCCTGCATTTCGTCGGTCTTGGCATCTCCACACCTCCTTTTTCTGACATATGTCATTTAATCTTATTATAAATCAAATACGACATATGTCAATAACTTTTTTTGACATATGCCAGAAATATATATCTTTTTTCTTTTCCTGTTTTGTGATACCATAAACAGGAAATACTCTTCATAAAAATCATATATGCAAGGAGATGAAAAAATGAACGAACTCATCATGAAATTAAAAGATCACATGAAAAAAATCCAACAGTACCAGACTATAGAAAATCTTCTTTACTGGGATCTGGCTACTATGACTCCGGAAAAGGGAGTTGATTCCAAGGCAGAGGCCATCGGTTATTTTTCTACCGAAGCTTTCCGGCTTTCTACCTCTGAAGAATACGGTGCTCTTCTAAGAGAACTTTCTTCCCCGGAAAATTACGAAGCGCTGGATGATGCCATAAAAGTCACTGTCAGACGTGAACTCCGGGATTATGAACGCTTCTGCCGCGTCCCTGAGGATTTTTACACAGAATATGTAACACTGAAGGCCCGCTCTCAAAAAGCCTGGGAAACTGCAAAAAAAGCCAGTGATTTTTCTATTTACTGTCCTTATCTGGACAAGATCATTCTGATGACCAAGCAGTATGTTCGTTATATGGAACCGGACCAGAAGCCATATGAAGTTCTTCTGGATATGTTTGAAGAGGGCATTGACAGTCAGACTATCGACCATCTGTTTAAAGAATTAAAAGAAGGGCTTCGCCCGCTTCTGAAAAAAATACACCAGTCAGGGCAGCCGGACCTGTCTGCCATGAAAGGAACCTATCCTGTTTCCGGTCAGAAAAAATTACAGGATATGCTTCTTTCCTATATGGGCTTTGACTTTACAAAAGGAACCACTGCAGAAAGTGAGCATCCGTTTACTTCTGAAATAGGTTACGGAGATATTCGTATCACGAACCATTTCCGTGAAGAAGATCCTCTGGCAGCAATTTTCAGCGCTATCCACGAAGGAGGACATGCTATTTTTGATCAAAATATTGATCCCTCCTATAAACACACAGCTGTTATGCAGGTAAATATGATGGGACTCCACGAAAGCCAATCCAGGTTCTACGAAAATATCCTTGGCAGAAATCCTAACTTTTGGATACCTGTCTACGACAAACTTGGTGAATTTCTGCCTGATTTCCGCAAAATTCCTTTTGATACTTTCTGCAAGGCCATAAATTTCGTACAGCCCAGCATGATCCGCATAGATGCAGATGAAGTAACCTACTGTCTCCATATCATCCTGCGCTATGAGATTGAACGTGCCATATTCAATGATGAAGTAACCACCGAAGAACTTCCCGGACTCTGGAATGACAAAATGGAGGAGCTTCTTGGAATCCGTCCTTCCTGTGATGCAGAGGGCGTGCTTCAGGATACACACTGGTCCGATGGTTCCTTTGGCTATTTTCCATCCTATCTTCTGGGTTCTATATATGATGGCATGTTCCTGGAAGCTATTGAAAAAGATCTTGGAAGCGTAGACCAGCTTCTCTCCCAGGGTAAGATTATGGAAATCACAAACTGGTTAAATACTAATATTCATCAATACGGAAGTCTTTACACTTCACATGAAGTCACTGAACGTCTCTGCGGCAAAGAAGTTTCTGCAAAGCCTCTGCTGGATTACTTTTACAAAAAATATTCAGAGATTTATTCTTTTTCTCTCTCGGAACAAAATTAATCCTCAAAAAAAGAGTACAGATTTCTCTCTTCTGAGTTTTCTGTACTCTTTTTTCATCAGCAGATCAGAATTCTCTGCAGCTGCCGTATATTAAATTTTATTCTATCTGGAAAATACTTCCATCCTTATCCTTCAGTACTATATGATATCTGTCTCTTCCTTTGTCTTTTGCTTTATAAAGGGCCTGATCCGCCATCTTATATAAATCTTCAAAAGATTTTTCTGTAGTCCATACCGCAATTCCGATTGAAGCGCTTATTGTTACAGAATTCGTTCCTGTTCCATAAGACTGTTTCAGAACCTGATTCACTTTTTCTGCGCAGATCCGAAGAGACTGCATATCTTTTGCATTACGGATAAACAAAACAAATTCATCCCCTCCCAGTCTTCCTGCAAGATCCGTCTCCCTTATTATAGCTTTCATTTTATTGCCGCATTCTCTTAGTATCTGATCTCCGGTCATATGTCCTAAAGTATCATTTGCGCTTTTAAAATGATCCAGATCCAATAGAAACAATGCCGATATTTTTCCATTGGGATTATTTGCTTCTTCTTTTATATATTTATTGCACTCTATAGTAAAATGTTCCCTATTGTACAATCCCGTTAACGAATCCGTCTGACTTTTAATTCTGATTTCTTTTATCTTCTGTTCCTGAAGCATCTGTTCGTTATAATCTTCCAGAAATCCTATCATACGATTCTGATTGACAATTTTTATATGGAGCTTGTTATAATCCCATTTTCCATTTATTTTCATTTTAAAAACAACCGGCTGGATCTTTTCGCCTCTGATCAGTTTCTTAAAACTATCTCTGTAATCAGGATATTCCTCTGCAGTAATCCACCCATGAGAAAGCATATTTTCCGGTGCATAGTATTCAATTTTACGAACCAGCGGCTGTTCAGAATTCGTATTGCTGTATACTGTCAGCGTATTATTTTGGAAATCAACCTCAAATGGAATATCATTTGTATGCTTTACTACCATAAACAGAAGAGAATTTTTAAGGCTTAATTCTTCATTGTGTTTTTTTACTTCCCGCAGGTCAGTAAAAATATAACGCCCTATCAGCCCTACCAGTAAAAACAGGCCAATAAGTATTCCCCACAGCATGCCAAAAAATATGGTTTCGATTTTTGTCGCATAATCTCCAAGGTACTCCTCTACCAGTACAGAAAATACATACCAGTTATTTATTCCCAGAGGTTCATATGTCACATATCTGCCCTTGCCTTTATAAGAAAAATGAAACTCTCCTCCCTGACCTTTTTCCACAGTCTTTTTTATCTGGTCTACCGTGATTCCATCAGATATTTTATAACGTGTTAATTCTTTCCAGATATTCCGGTCCTCTGCGAAAGAATTTATATTGCCCGAGTCACTGATATACAAACCTGTATCGTCAATAATCTGAAAATATCTATGGGATTTGTCATTTAATTCTATTTTGTCAGAAATCGAAGAAATTGAATAATATCCCCATATCGTGCCTGCTACTTGATTATCTTTATAAAAAGGAACTGCAATCAGCATTATATCTGAAAGATTCAGTACATTTGAAATATATTTCTTCCCATTTTTTATTGAGTCGAACATTTTGTCATTATATAGCCGCTCCCTCTTTCCGGTATTATCGATACTGTTTCCAGCAAGATCAGATAATCCAACCTTTTTAAATCCAAATTTTCTGCTGATATCGTCTAAATATTTTGCAGCTGTTTCTTCCTGGTTATTCCCTGTTTGAATAAAAACTCTCTGGCTGGAATCCAAAGCCGCCTGAAGATTTTCAATTTCTGTGCTGATCAGTTTCGTAACAAAACTGGAGGTAAACCTCACCTGTTCCATATCTTTTTCCAGGAGCAGTCCATATATTTTATTAAAATTAATGGTAAATGCAGCTATAATTACAATTACCATAATTACAGAAACCACAGCGATCGCTACGACCCGTGTTAATTTATTTTCTGCCTCTGCTCTTTTTTTCTTCATTCTGTTTCCTTTCCAGATCATTAAACACAGTCATTCATATACATTCTCTATAACTAGGATAGCTTATTTCCATCTGATTTGCAACGAAAAGACTTATTTCTCTGTTCTTTTTTATACTGAGTAATTGTAAGAATACTTTTTTTGTGCTATGATATGTCCATATTTATTCTTCACCTGTTCACAGCAATGCATTACTGCTTCTGAACAGAATCCAGCAAAAAGAAAGGACAGAACCATGAGTGATTACAGACTGGAAACAAAATGCCTGCATGCAGGCTATACTCCTTCCAAAGGAGAACCCTGTGCCCTGCCTATCTATCAGAGTACTACGTTTAAATATGATACTACCGATGAAATGGGACAGCTTTTTGATCTGAAGGCTGAAGGATATTTCTATACCCGTCTCCAAAATCCTACAAACGACGCAGTTGCTGCAAAAATCGCTGAACTTGAAGGAGGAGTTGCCGCGCTTCTTACCTCTTCCGGACAGGCTGCCAATTTTTATGCAGTTTTTAACATCTGTGAAGCGGGAGATCATGTAGTTGCCGCTTCCACCATCTATGGAGGAACATTTAATCTTCTTGCTGTTACCTTTAAAAAACTGGGGATTGACTGTACCTTTGTAGACACAGACGCTTCTTCTGAAGAAATCGCAGCAGCTTTCCGTCCTAATACCAAAGTACTTTTTGCAGAAACCATTGCCAATCCGGCACTGGTTGTTCTGGATATCGAAAAGTTTGCAAAGGCCGCTCACGACCATGGAGTGCCGCTTATTGTTGACAATACCTTCGCCACTCCTGTTAACTGCCATCCTTTCCAGTGGGGAGCTGATATTGTCACACACTCCACCACAAAATATATGGATGGTCACGGGCTTCAGGTAGGTGGTGCCATCGTTGACAGCGGAAACTTTGACTGGGAAGCTTACGGTGACAAGTATCATGGCCTTACCCAGCCGGATGAATCGTATCATGGTGTTGTATACACAAAGCAGTTTGGTAAAAAAGCCTATATAACAAAAGCAACTTCCCAGCTGATGAGAGATCTTGGTTCTATCCCGTCTCCTAATAACTGTTTTCTTCTGAATATCGGCCTGGAAACCCTTCCTCTGCGTATGGAACGTCACTGTTTCAATGCACAAAAGACAGCTGAATTTCTTTCCTCCCATGAGAAGGTCTCAAAAGTCATCTATCCGGGACTTCCCGGCGATAAATACCACGCACTTGCCGAAAAATATCTTCCTAATGGTTCCTGTGGAGTTATCTCTTTTGAGCTGAAAGGAGGACGGGAGGCAGCTGTACGCTTTATGGACAGTCTGGAAATGGCAAATATCTGTACCCATGTAGCAGCATCAAAAACCATGGTTCTTCATCCCGCAAGCCATACACACCGCCAGATGAACGACGAACAGCTCAAAGAAGCAGGAGTTTCTCCGGGAATGATTCGTCTTTCTGTAGGAATTGAGCATATTGACGATATTCTTGAAGATCTTGAAAAAGCTCTGAAAAACGCATAAACAGCAATAAAAGAACCGCCAGCCCAAGCTGCTGTAAGCATACAGCCAGTCCCAGGCTGACGGTTCCTTTTCTTATTGAATCAGGTATACATCTGTATAATAAACACCCTTGGCCTCTCCCTCTTCATGAGTTGCCACATAAATATCAATACAGTTTGTCTTAATAGCGCCTCCGCAGTCTTCCGCCACATAAACCTGTCCATTGATCACAACCTGACTTCCATAAGGAATCTGGGACGGATCCACTGCTATCGTATGGTTTGTAGTTGCAGTCACGCCGGTAGATGTGATTCCGTTTGCCCAGGGACCGCAGCAGATGCTGCATGGACAGTAATGTGTGATCCTGAATTTTCCCAGTGGCTTCAGATTTGCATCTGAAGAAGCGGCTACAGGAGTTCCCACCAGTACACCGTTTTCTTCATTGACAGTGGTGCCTGCTTCCACCGCCTCTGCAAAAACCCCCTCTCCGCTGCTTTTATGAAGGGTACCTGCATTCAGGTCTTTATCAATACTGGCATCTGCTGTCTGTATGGATTCCGGAAGATCCAGCACACTGGTAGGAATATATCCGGTCTGTTCTTCTCCACTTTCATTCTGATAGACTATACGGCTCCATACATCATTCACTGTTCCCGTACGCTTCACCTCATCCAGTTCCAGCACCTCTCCTATCACTTCACCGTCCTTGCGCCCCGGATAGTCCAGAATACTGCTGTCTGTTTTTACTTCTGCCATATCCTCAACCGGCTGGATCTGTATATCATCACTGAGCATCTGATTCTGTATATAGCCGTTCACTTTATTTCCATTTTTTTCCAAAGAGATTTTACTCCAGTTATTATCACAGACTGCACTTCGTGTGACTTCCTCTCCTAAACTTACCTGCATCAGCTCCGTTCCGTTTTCTCCGGGAACAGAACGTATTGCCGCAGTCTTTGCCGTTACATATAAACGGTCACTGCAGGCTGCTACCTGCACTGTATTTCCGCTTCCGTCGTCTATGGAAAAAGATTGTACTGTTTTATCCCCTGTCTGTCCGGTTACAGTTTTATAATCATCCACCTCTGCATGCACAAAATTCGCATTCATCAAAAAAATCGCAGCTATAAACATTGCGCCTATTTTCTTTTTCATATTGAAATCACCTCTTTCATGCTGATCATCACATTTCCTTAAAATCATAACACATGAAAAATGCTTTTTCAATTTTCTGCAGAAAGTTCACTATTTTTTCAGATTTCCATTACCTCTCAAAAAGTGCCCTTCTCCTTTATAAAAGTTTT
>NZ_CABVDF010000111.1:0-8872 GCF_902497045.1 uncultured Blautia sp.
TTATGTTACACTCAAAATAGATAAAGCGTAGGTTAAGAGCTTCTTTTTGAGAGGAAGAAAAGAGATTATGTATGATAAAAGAAAAATCAATAAGATTTTGATCGTTGATGATTCGGAGATGAATCGTGCGATCCTGGCAGATATGCTTGGTGAGCAGTATGAGATACTGGAGGCTGAAAATGGAATTGCAGCAGTACAAATGCTGCATACTTATGGAACAAAGATTTCTCTTGTATTGCTTGATGTTGTGATGCCGAAAATGGATGGATTTGAAGTACTGGCAATGATGAGCAGATATCATTGGATTGAAGAGATACCGGTAATTATGATCTCGGCAGAAAATTCACATTCTGTTGTGGAGCGGGCCTATGAACTTGGAGCGACAGACTATATCAGCCGCCCTTTTGACGAAGTGATTGTCTGCCGGAGAGTGATTAATACGATCATGCTTTATTCCAAGCAGAAAAAACTGGTATCTATGATCGCCGACCAGATGTATGAAAGCGAAAAAAGCAATACACTGATGGTATCTATCCTAAGCCATATTGTGGAATTCCGTAATGGGGAAAGCGGTCTGCACGTTCTGCATATCGGAACGATGACAGAATTACTTTTGAAACGGCTGAGAGAAAAAACAGACAGATACAATCTGGACAGCGCCAAGATATCCATGATCAGCAAGGCGGCGGCCTTTCATGATATTGGAAAAATATCTATCTCAGAAAATATATTAAATAAGCCGGGACGACTGACCGAAGAAGAGTTTGAAATTATGAAGACCCATTCGGCTGTAGGAGCAGATATGCTGGAAGATCTGCCGTTGCATAAAGATGAACCATTGGTTAAAGTGGCTTATGAAATCTGCCGCTGGCATCATGAACGGTATGACGGAAGGGGATATCCGGACGGACTGAAAGGAGAAGAGATTCCGATATCCGCACAGGCGGTTTCACTGGCAGATGCATACGATGCCCTGATCAGTGAACGTGTATATAAAAAAGCATTTTCTCATGAAACGGCCTTGAATATGATCCTGAATGGTCAGTGCGGGGCATTTAATCCGCTGCTGCTGGAATGTCTCAGCGAAATTTCAGACCATATTGAAGAGGAAATGACCATCAACTCTTTGAACCAGGCAAGCGAAAAAGAAATTCATAATATAGTAGAACGTCTGCTTTCCCACAAAGAACTTGCTACCTCCAATCGTATCCTTAGTATGCTGGAAGAAGAACGCATTAAATTTCAATTCTTTGCATCGATGGCATCCGAAATACAATTTGAGTATTCTGTGGTTCCGCCTATGCTCACTTTGTCAGACTGGGGGGCAGAAAAGCTTGGAATACCACGTTTTATTGTAAGCCCTTCGGAAAGCAGGGAATTATTATCCATTATCAGCAGAGAACAGATGACGGAATTAGACAGGCTGCTTCGCGGCACAACTCCGGAGTCACCTATTGTGGAATACAAAGCAAAAATAAAAATTGACGGAAAAATAAGATTCAGCCGTATTATAAGTCGTGCGCTTTGGACACAGGGTGACCAAAAAGAATACAGCGGTGCCATTGGAAAAATTCTGGATATTCAGGAAGAAGACAAAGAATTGCTCCGTCTGAAAAAATTAGCGTCTATAGATCCTCTGACAAATTTATATAATGAGGCTTATGTAAAAAAAGAGATCATGCATATTCTGCATGCACATCCGGAGAATGAATATGCGTTTATTATATTTGATCTGGATTATTTCAAAACAGCAAATGATGAGCGAGGACATGTATTTGGAGACCGTGTGCTTAAATATCTTGCAAAATGTCTGGAAACAAACATAAAAGAAGAGGATCTTGCTGCCCGCATTGGCGGAGATGAATTTCTGTTATTTGTACGGTATGATGAAAACACGGAACAGACTGTAAAAAAGATTTTTTCAGCTATGACAGGTGAGTATGACGGGTTTAAACTGTCTGTGAGTATGGGGATAGCAAACACGATAATATCTGCGCGTGATTACCGGGAGCTTTATCATTGTGCAGATCTGGCCTTATTTGAAGCAAAACGCAGGGGACAGGGATGCTGTATTTATTATGATGAAAAAAAATGTGCCGCAAATGCTCCAACTGCTATTTCTCCAATTGATCCGTCAATCTAAGAAGTCCGGAGGGAAAGAATTATGACATTAGAACAACTATATCAGGAGATTGCAGGAAATTATGCAGACATAAAGGACCGGCTTCGAAAAGAAGAACGAATTGAAAAGTTTGTGTTTCTTTTTTTGAAAGATACCAGCTATCAGACGATGGTTCAGGCTTTGGAGACCGGGAATATGGAGGAAGCATTTCGTGCAGTTCATACACTTAAAGGAATATGCATGAATTTAAGCTTTGATGAATTATATCATTTTTCCAGTGAAATGACAGAATGCCTGAGGGCGGGAGATGGAACAGGTGCAGCAAAAATTCTGCCGGAACTGGAAAAATGCTATGAAAAACATGTTCAGATGATCTGTAAATATAAAAACAATTAAAGCAGAAAAATGGGGGAGAGGCATGTCAGATGATTTAAAGAAAATATCTCCGGAAAAGCGTTTGTTTCAAAGTATAATAGAGGAGACGGTAGACGATATTTATGTGATCAATAAAGAAAATTATGATCTGTTATATGCAAATGAACTAAAAAAAGGCTGTTTAAAAGAAAAACAGAAGGGAAAAAAATGTTATCATATTTTATATGGAAAATCGCAGCCCTGTGAATTCTGTACATTAAACAAAAATTCTGTTTTTGACATAAACAAAGAAATAACTTATGAAGACCACGGACGCTTTTTTTCTGCCAGAATGCGGGAAATGGACTGGGATGGAATTCCTGCCTGTGTAAAATTTGTACGTGATATTACCGAAGAGGTAGAAAGCAACAGACAAAAAGAACGTCTGGAACAGTACTTCCAGATGGTTGTGAAATATCTGCCAGGCGGAATGGCTGTTGTACATCATAAAATTGGCGGGGAACTGAAGCCGGAATATCTGTCAGACGGGTTTTCGGAAATGGTAGATATGTCAAAAGAAGAAGCCTGGAAAATGTATGAGGAAGATGCACTTTCCGGAGTCCATCCTGATGACAGAGAATATGTGGCAAGATCGCTGGATCACTGCATTAAAGAAAAGAAAGAAAAATATGAACTGCAGTACCGGTTAAAAAAGGGAACCGGTGATTATATCTGGGTAAACGCTAAATTTTCTGTGATCCAGAGCGAAAAAGGAGAAGCAAGGGTTTATGCAGATTATCATGATATCACTGCAGAAAAAAAGATGCAGGAGCAGCTTCGGCAGCAGTATATCGATCAGATCCACCAGCACTATCTGCTGGCAGGACCGGATGCTCTGATCCTGGGACATTGTAATATCACAAAAAATAAAATATATGAAATTGTAGATCACACAGATTCCGGACTGCTTGAGCTGTTTGGAGATGTCAGGGAAGAGTTTTTTACCGGAATAGGTACCCTGATCGTAGATGAAAAGGAACGTCAGGAATTTTATTCCAAGTATTTGAATGAGCCCTCACAAAAAGCTTTTGATGCAGGGATAAAAGAAGTGATCATGCCCTGTTATATTCAGCTTCCAGGTAAAAAAGCTGGAAAATATGTTCAGTTTAAAGTGACTCTTGTAGAGACTCCGGATACCGGAGATGTAACAGGAATCCTTACAGTTACGGACATTACTGAAAAAACGATCCGTGAAAGGATTTTTATGCAGCTGTCTTCTGCAACCTATGATCTGGTAGCGAATATTAATCTTCTTTCCGATACTTATGAGATTGTAAGCGGAGGAGATGATACAATCAGTGAAATGAAGGGACTGAATTCAGAAAGGACACAAAAAGTTATCAGTCAGACGATCAGTGAAAGCCAGCAAAAATATGTGGCAGATATGCTGGATCCTACGGCTATGCTGGAGCGTCTGAAAGACAAGGACAGCTATTCTTTTGCTTATTCAGTTTATGATAAAAATGGTGAGATAAGAACAAAAAATATGACTGTTTTTGTGACAGACCGTCGTTTGGAAAGGGTTTGTTTTATTCGATCGGATGTTACAGATGTGCTGGAAGCAGAGCGGAAAACAAAAGAAGATCTGGAAAAAGCTCTGGCTGAGGCAAAGAAAGCCAATCGTGTGAAAAGCGATTTCCTTTCTTCCATGAGTCATGATATCAGAACTCCCATGAATGCGATTGTAGGCATGACAACACTGGCGTTAGCCAATCTGAACGATCCGGAGAAAATCGAGGATTATCTTCATAAGATTTCCGTTTCTTCTCAGCATCTTCTTAGTTTGATCAAT
Source organism: uncultured Blautia sp. (assembly GCF_902497045.1). Classification (NCBI taxonomy): domain Bacteria; kingdom Bacillati; phylum Bacillota; class Clostridia; order Lachnospirales; family Lachnospiraceae; genus Blautia; species uncultured Blautia sp. Next base: position 4,329 of record NZ_CABVDF010000111.1, read on the forward strand.
GATATCCTTGATATGAGCCAGATTGAACAGTCAAAGATCCACCTGAATCATCAGGCGATAAGAATTGGAGAGATTATTGACCACATTTCTTCCATTATGATCTCTCAGGCAGAAAATGCAGGTGTGGATCTTCAGATCGATACAGGCAAATTTGAGCATGAAGGGTTTTATGGAGATGCATTGAGGATCAAACAGATACTGATTAATCTTCTGAGCAATGCGATTAAATTTACCGTGGAAGGCGGAAAGGTTTTGTTCCGTACAGAAGAATTAAATGCGAAAGAAGAAAATCGTGTAAGATACCGTTTTACAATCCAGGATACTGGGATTGGAATGACGGAAGAATTTATGAGTCATTTATTTGAACCTTTTATTCGCAGTGACCGGGTGACGAAAGTGGAAGGAACCGGTTTGGGATTAAGTATTACCAAGGGGCTCGTAGATTTAATGGGAGGAGAAATCCATGTAAGCAGCAAGCTTCAGAAAGGAACAAAATTTGAGATTGAACTGGAGTTTGAGCAGACAGAGTCTTTGAAGGATGAGCGTAAGGAAACGGCTTCAGAAATTGAAGAAGAGGATCTTACAGGCTGCCATTTTCTTCTGGTTGAAGATAATGAGATCAATTCAGAGATCCTTGGGGAACTTCTGCAGATGCGAGGAGCTACATTTACGGTAAAGACAGACGGGCTGCAGGCGGTAAATGAATTTAAACAGGCAAAGCCTGGAACCTATGATGCAATTTTTATGGACATACAGATGCCGGTAATGAATGGATATGAAGCAACACGGGAAATACGCAGATCGGATCATCCGGAAGCCGGATCAATGATAATACTTGCAATGACTGCCAATGCGTTTGCCGAGGATGTGCAGGCCTCTATTGAGGCTGGAATGAACGGTCATATTGCAAAGCCGGTAGACATGAAACTGCTGTATAATACGATTTCATCGTTACTTAAAAAAAGAAACAAGAAAAAATAAGAAGATTCCCCAGACCCTTGGACCGTAAATATTTCAGGTTGAGGGCTCTGGGGAATCGTGGTATAATGAGACCACTTTCATGAAAGGGGTGTGTACAGATGAATTATGAGGATGTACAGAAACTGTCGGGGGCGGCAGCGGCAAAAGCAAAACTATTAAAAAATGATTTTGGTAAGTATTTTATGAGAGCCATAATGGCCGGCTTTTTTATTGTGGTTGCCATGATCTTTTCCAATGTTGTGGGAAATATTTTTTCTGCGGCAGAGGAACCGGCCTGGGGGAAATTTCTGGGAGCAGTGGTGTTTGCTATTGCAGTTCTTTTGATCTCTCTGGTAGGTGGAGAATTGTTTACCGGAAATAATCTGGTCATGGCATTTGGAGCCTATGATAAAAAGGTCTCCTGGAAAGATGCAGGAAAAGTATGGCTCATAAGCTATATTGGCAATTTCGTGGGCTGCGTGATCCTTTCCCTGATTTTTGTGTGGGCAGGAGCGGCAGGAACAAAAGATTATTTTGCCGGCTTTATTGGAGCCAAGCTTTCTATTCCTGTCAATGAAATGTTTTTCCGCGCAGTTTTATGTAACTTCTTTGTATGTCTCGGTGTGCTTTGCGGAATTAAGCTGAAAAGTGAGGCTGCAAAGATCCTGATGATCATCATGTGTATTTCCGGATTTGTAGTCAGTGGATTTGAACACTGCATCGCCAATATGGGTATCTTTACTGTAGCGGCATGTGTAGTCCCGGGTATTTCCCTGACAGCAATGCTGAAAAGTATGCTGGTGGTCACAATTGGAAATATGATAGGCGGTGCAGTACTTCTTGCATGGCCTCTGAAAAGGATGAGTGCAGATCAGTAATGGGAAAAGCTTTATACATAGCAGAGAAGCCCAGTGTGGCACAGGAGTTTGCAAAAGCTCTGAAGATCAACGGACAGAGAAAAGACGGATATCTGGAATCAGAGGATTCTGTAGTGACCTGGTGTGTAGGACACCTGGTCACTATGAGTTATCCTGAAAAATATGACATGAAGTACAAAAGGTGGAGTCTCGATACCCTGCCTTTTTTGCCGCGTGAATTTAAGTATGAAGTGATACCCTCTGTTCAGAAACAGTTTCATATAGTTAAAGGTCTTCTGAACCGTCCGGATGTGGATACAATCTATGTATGCACTGACTCCGGACGGGAAGGAGAATATATCTACCGTCTGGTTGCACAGATGGCAGGCGTCCATGATAAAAAACAGAAACGAGTATGGATCGACTCCCAGACAGAGGAGGAAATCTTAAGAGGGATAAGGGAGGCAAAGGATATTTCAGAATACGACAATCTTTCTGCTTCAGCCTACCTGCGGGCAAAAGAGGATTATCTTATGGGAATCAATTTTTCCAGAGTACTGACTCTCAGATATGGAAACAGTGTATCTAATTATCTGAAAACAAAATACCAGGCTATTTCCGTAGGACGGGTCATGACCTGTGTTCTGGGAATGGTTGTCAGAAGAGAACGGGAGATACGGTCTTTTGTAAAAACACCTTTTTATCGGGTGCTGAACAGTATTTCTCTGGAGGGAGAGCATTTTGACGGAGAATGGAGAGCAGCAGAGGGAAGCCGGTATTTTCAGTCGCCGTATTTATATAAAGAAAATGGTTTCAAAGAGAAGAAATATGCACAGGAGCTGATTGCATTTTTGAGTCAGGATCAGCCGCTGTCCTGTCGTGTGGAAAAGGCGGAACGAAAAAAAGAAAATAAGAATCCACCGCTTCTTTTTAATCTTGCAGAACTTCAGAATGTATGCTCCAAGCTGTTTAAGATCAGTCCGGATGAAACTCTCCGGGTTGTCCAGGAGCTTTATGAAAAAAAACTGGTTACCTATCCGAGAACAGATGCCAGAGTATTATCTACAGCTGTGGCAAAGGAGATTTATAAAAATATTTCCGGATTACGGCGGTATCCTCAGATCAATGGTGCGGCAGATGAAGTACTGGAAATGGGATCCTGCAAAAATATTGCAAAGACCAGATATGTGAATGATAAGCAGATTACAGACCATTATGCTATTATTCCTACAGGACAGGGACTGAATGCCCTGACCAGCCTGTCCCAGACATCTCAGAGAGTATATGAGACTATCGTACGTCGTTTCCTGAGTATTTTTTATCCTCCGGCAGTGTATCAGAAAGTCAATCTGACAACTATGATGGGAAATGAGGCTTTCTTTTCTTCCTTTCGTGTGCTGCAGAGCGAAGGATATCTGAAGATTGCTTCCAATTCTTTCGCAGTCAGAAAGGCATCTGAGAAAAATACAGATACGGAGGAAGAAGAAAATACCTCCTGTAATGAGATTCTTCTGGCGGCATTGCAGAAGCTGAAAAAGGGTGATATACTTTCAGTGGATTCTCTGAATATCAAGGAGGGAGAAACTTCACCTCCGAAGCGCTACAATTCCGGTTCTATGATCCTGGCAATGGAAAATGCAGGACAGCTGATCGAGGATGAGGAACTGAGAGCGCAGATAAAGGGAAGCGGTATCGGTACCAGCGCCACCAGAGCAGAGATCCTGAAAAAACTGTTTACCATCAAGTATCTGTCTCTGAACAAAAAAACACAGGTTATCACACCGACACTTCTGGGAGAAATGATCTTCGATGTGGTCAACTGCTCCATACGCCAGCTTTTGAATCCGGAGCTTACTGCAAGCTGGGAAAAAGGTCTGACTTACGTGGCAGAAGGAAGTATCACCTCTCAGGAGTATATGGATAAGCTGGAGCATTTTGTGAGAGTGCGGACAGCGCAGGTAGAAAACAGTAATTATCAGTATGCGCTGAGGCAGTTTTTTGATGCCGCAGCAGAGAATTATAAGAAGCCTGCAGCTTCAAAACGAGGAGGAAAATAATTATGATGAAAGATTTTACCATTGAAAAACTTTTGGATCTTAATGAAACTATTGCTTCAGAACTTTTTGAGGGCAGGACCTATCCCTGGGAAGTTCTTCCTGAGATAAAGGATTTTATCCTGAAGCTGGGAAAAACACTGGATCCTGAGGAATATGAATATAAAGAAGGGGATATCTGGATTGCAAAATCGGCGAAAATAGCTCCTACTGCATGTATCAACGGTCCGGCAATCATTGGGAAAGATACAGAGGTCCGCCACTGCGCTTTTATCCGTGGAAATGCCATTGTAGGAGAAGGCTGTGTGGTGGGAAATTCCACAGAACTGAAAAATGTGGTGATTTTTAACTGTGTACAGGTTCCTCATTACAATTATGTGGGAGATGCTGTTCTGGGATATAAGTCCCATATGGGAGCCGGTTCTATCTGCTCCAATGTGAAATCAGATAAGCAGCTTGTTGTTGTAAAGGACGGGGAAGAAAAAATTGAGACAGGACTTAAGAAATTCGGAGCTATGCTGGGAGATCATGTGGAGGTAGGATGCGGTTCCGTACTGAATCCAGGTACCGTGATCGGAAGAAACAGCAATATTTATCCTCTTTCTTCTGTAAGGGGCTGTGTTCCCTCTGACAGTATTTACAAAAATAAAAATGAAGTAGTTTACAAAAAAGA
>NZ_CABVDF010000112.1:0-8783 GCF_902497045.1 uncultured Blautia sp.
ACTTTAAAAAAGAGAGGTGGGATACGTGATATTTCAATATTTTAATTGAAGTCATATATGCAAAGCAGAGTATTTAAGAACATACAATATATTGTGCATGAAGATTGACATATACTATAACATGTGCTACTATACTGCTATAGTTAATTTTATGCACACCCATAGGGGGAGTTTTGGATTTGTATAAATCCGAAGACTCAAGGAGAGCAGTAAGGCTGCTTATTCCGCATAAGTTGTTTATGATTGTATAAAGTGTCACTATCTGTCCTTATGGGGCAATAGCGGCACTTTTGTTTTTTCGGTAATATTATCAGGGATATGAGAATGGATAGCGAAGGAATACTTCACTTTTCATTCTTTTTTTATGCCCTAATGAAAGGTAGGATTGCCACAATCAGCTTTGGCTGTTTATGGATAAATAAATTTAAGAAAGGTGGTACACACATGAAAGAAACAAAGATTTATGCAGATGAGTTTTGCACTACATTTGCAAGTACAACGGAGATGCTGGAATTTCTGGCTGAGAGGGCAAAGCAGTCCAAGTGGATTCGTAAGCCTACCAGGATGCTAAAACTGGTTCCATTGGAAAAGGAGGCAGAAACCATTGAAGAAGCCTGTGAAAAAGAACTGGAAGGAATAGTAGAGGATACAGAAAAGAATACCCAGTTGGTATTAAAAGTGAACAAGGATTTTTATCCGATTCGTGACTGTGCTATCCATACAATTCTGAAAAGAGCCGGCATTAATGGAACAGGATTAAAGAAACTGGAGAAAGCTACTTATGCAAAGGTAGTAAACTACTGTCTTCAGGTAGCGAAAGGAGATGCCTTAATCAAGGTGGCAGATGGAAAAGTATCTGCAGTACATGGCGGTGATGATCATGATTACTGTGTACTGGATATGCAGACAATCTTCAATATGACAAGTGATTATCTGAAAGCACATTTTAAGGGAAGTACTTATCTGGAGGGATCTGGAAGTTTTGACCATTCCATTGTGTCCGCTATGTGGACTTTAGGAGGAAATCAGGAACTTTTGGATACGTATCACCAGGCTTTGGAGGATCATGGAATTGAGGATAAGAGCCTTGCTCCTGCACTGCGCCTGACTACTTCTGATGTAGCAGTAAGTGGTGTGAATCTGTATCCCATGATGCTCTCACAAACCAGTAACCGTGTCATTAACCTGGGAAGTCCTATCAAACTGTCACATGATAGAGGGGCGACCTTACAGGATTTCCGGAATAATCTGGACAAAATTTTCTCCCGTTATCAGGAAGCAGTTAAAGGAATTGTTGGTTTGATGGATATAGAAATCCAAAATCCTGTAAACTGCCTGCACCTGATTATGAAGGAACTCAAAATTAACCAGAAAATTCGAAATGAAGTAGTAGATCTTTTTGTGGGACAATATGGGGAAGAACCATGTACAGCCCATGATCTGTATTTTGCCATGCACGAAGCTGCTTTCTTTGCTGCTTGTGAAGGGTTTTCTGCACCACGGATTTTAAAATTGGAAGAAGATATTGCAAAAACTCTGGTCTTTGACTGGAAAGGGTTTGATGTATATGGAGCAATTAAATTATAAGGAGGACATGAGATGAATACAGCATTAAATTATCAGCCGGAAGTTCTGGTTGATATAGCAGATTTGAGCCGAGAAGATTGGTTGGATTACCGGCGTCTTGGTATTGGTGGAAGCGATGCAGCGGCAATCATGGGCTTATCCCCATTTGCGACAATCAGGGATTTGTATTTCGATAAAATTGGTGTTACGCCAGTAATCGAAGAAGAGGAAGAAAACTGGGTAGCGAAAGAAGTGGGACACCGCCTGGAAGATTTGGTTGCTATGATTTTTGCCAAGAAGACTGGACTTGAAGTTTTCCCTGTACGAAAAATGTTCCGGCATCCGCTATATCCGTTTATGTTAGCGGATGTGGATTATTTCATCCGTTTTCCAGATGGCAGCATTGGGATTTTGGAATGCAAAACCTGTAATTACAATGCAAAAGACAAATGGGCAGATGATGGGATTCCTGAAAACTATGTTTTGCAGGTCCGTCATTATCTTGCAGTCATGAATATGAATAAAGCATATATTGCCTGCCTTTATGGAAATAATGAAAACGAATTTGTTTATCGGTGCCTGGAACGGGATGGAAGGGAGGAAGAAGAACTCATTGACCAGGAGAAATACTTCTGGGAAGAATATGTGCAGAAGAAAATAGAACCACCGTATTCTGGAAAGCCAGATCTTATTTTGGCCAGTATCCGGAAATATAGTGGTTACGCAGACAAATCAATTCCTGAAATCAGCATATCTACCTTGGAATCACGCAGTCTTGAAAAATATCTCGAATTATCTGAAGAAAAATCCCAATTGGAAAAAAGAAAAAAGGAGATTGAAGCGGAACAACGTGCATTGAGCGTACCGTTTGTCGAGCTTCTTGGACAAGGGTGTAAGGCAGTAGTCGAGGATGGGAGTTTCCGTTACCGGATTACTTATAATCCTACGATACGCACCCAGATTGGAAAAGAAAATATGGAGAAACTGAAAAATCAACATCCGGATATCTACGAAGAGTACACAAGCACGACAGAAAGCAGAATTTTCCGGATTAAAAAGGAGGTTGCATAATGTTACAAGGAAAAAAGGCATATATCTGTTCTACGCTGTCTGCGCCGGATCCAGAAGGCGTGCAGCATAATATGGAACTGGCAAAATACTATCTCATGCAGATGAAAAGGCTGTATCATTGCCGTACATTTGCTTCACACGCTCATCTACCACTTATGTTGGATGACCGTATCCCGGAAGAGCGTGAGACTGCAATGCAGATTGGAGCTTTGATGCTGGATTTATGTGAAGTATTGATTATTTGTGGTTCATGTATCAGTGAGGGAATGAGAAGAGAGATTCAGACAGCATTTGAAAAGGGAAAAGACGTTTATTGGTATGATTCCAAGATGAAACCAGGCGAATTGATGAAGGTAGAGAACTGGAGGAGTGTAGACGATGCGGTGCAAATATATACGTAAGATTTTTCAAAATGAAGAAAACGGATATACGGTTGCATTATTTTCTACGCTGGATCATGAGGTTCCTCTTTCTGCCAGAGATAAATTTTGGGCAGATAAAAAAATCATTTCATTTACTGCCAAAGGATATGATTTGCCTCTTACGGATGAAATCGAAATCGAGATGGAAGGGGAGTGGGAAATAAGTTCCTATGGAACACAATACAAGGTGGAAACTTTTTTGGAAGTTGTACCTAGAACAAGGGAAGGTATCTTAGGATACCTTTCTTGTGGTTCTTTAAAAGGAATTGGTCCCAAAACAGCAGAACGGATTGTCAATCGCTTTGGTTTGGACACCCTGGAGGTAATGGAAAAGTATCCACAGGAATTATTAAAGATTCAGGGGATATCTCAAAAAAAACTGGACCGTATTGTGGATTCTTTTGGAAAAAATAAAGTATTCCGGGAACTGATGACATTTTTATCACCGTTTCATGTTACGCCTAAAAAAGCAAATATGATTCTTCAGAAGTTTCGGGATCAATCCGTAGAAATTATTCGGAAGCAGCCTTATATACTCTGTTCAGTCAAAGGGTTTGGTTTTCTCACCGTGGACGCCATTGCAAGGCAGTGCTGTGCTGCAACCAATGATCCTATGCGTATTTCCGGCTGTGTCAGTTATGTACTGCGGGAAGCTATGAAGCAGAACGGACATTTATATCTGGAGCAGGAAATTCTGGTGAAAGATGCCTTGAAGGTTCTGAATAAAGAACCAGATCTTCAGCCGGTGACGGAAACAGAGATCTTAAAAGTGTTATATCGTCTGGTCATGCAGGACAGTATCGTGGTAGAAGAAAACAGGGTCTACATTACCAAACAGCATCAGGAAGAAGAGGATACAGCCTCTATGATTGCAAGAAAATTGCACGAGCAAATTCCAGCTCTTACGATTGAAAAGGAACTGGAGGAAGCACAGGAGGATTTAAACATAACATTATCCGAACAGCAGAAAGAAGCAGTACGTATGGTTTTTGCAAACCCGATCAGCATTATTACTGGAGGACCTGGAACCGGAAAAACAACGGTTTTGAAGATCATCTTGTATATCTATCAGAAAAAATGCGGGAATGAAGTGAAACTGATGGCACCGACTGGACGTGCCGCAAGGCGAATGGCAGAGAGTACCGGAAGTGGAGATGCAACTACGATGCACATGGCATTGGGGCTTTTTGGTGATGGTGATTATGAAGTACTTATAGATGAATTGTCCGCAGATTTTATTAATGTGGATGAGGTATCTATGGTAGATATGCACCTTGCCTATGAATTTTTTTACAAGGTAAAAGCAGGAGCCAGAGTGCTTTTGGTAGGAGATGTCCACCAGCTTCCTTCTGTAGGAGCAGGAGATGTGTTCCGGCATCTTATCTTGTGCGGGAAAATACCGGTTACTGTTTTAAAACTGGTATATCGCCAGGGGAAGGACAGCAACATCCCCATAAATGCTCAACTTATCAATGAAGGAAAGACAAACCTGCAATGGGGGGATGATTTCCAGATGGTTGAATGTTCAGGAGCAGATGCGGCGGCACAAATCATTAAAAATATCTATCTCAAGGAAATTCAGATGTATGGTATGGAGCAAGTACAGATACTCTCTCCATATAAAGTGAGAAGTGCAGCCGGTGTCTTGGAACTGAACCGCAGTCTGCAGGACGAGGTAAATCCCCCTGTATCCGGAAAAAGGGAGCTTCATCTTGGCGGTGAGATATTTCGAGAAGGTGACAGAATCCTTCAAAACAAGAATACAGAATTTGCCAGTAACGGAGATTTGGGTACATTGGTACAGATTGCTGAAGATGAGGACAATAACCCTCTGGTTCAAATCGTATTTACAGATGGCCGAAGGGTGAAGTATGAGGCAGAGCAGGTGGAAATGATTGAACATGCAAACGCCATAACCATACACAAAAGCCAAGGAAGTGAGTGCCAGGTGGTCATCATTCCGTGGTTAAAAGCTTTTTATCCCATGCTAAAGCGAAACATCTTTTATACGGGAATCACCAGGGCAAAACAGCGTGTTTATATTGTTGGGGAATGGAAAGCCGTTTGTCAGGCAATCCACACAGATGATACGGGAACCAGAAAGACGATGTTGGCAGTGAAAATACAACAGTATTATGAACGGTATCGGAGACAGGAAAACAGACGGATTCCTGCAACAATTTGCAACCGGGCTGTGTAAAAAAATAGCAAAATAGTTCAATGTTGAGAATTGGCAGGGTATTACTTTATGAAGGGATGTCCTGCCGGTTCCAAAGAAAGGAGCAGGCAATGAGCGAATTATTATATAACAAGTCAAAAGCAGTAGAAGAACTGAATAAAGTGGAAGGATTTTATCCGCTGGAACTTGCCAGAGTTATTTCTAATGAAGGGCAGGAGGAACAACGGTACCTGGATGTGAAATATCGGAAGCTGTGGTTCCGTCTGGTAAATCCTACAGGCAAGATTATCAGCCGGATTGTTCACTTTACCGAAAATATGGCAGTCGTAGAAGCCAGAATTTATCTGGATAAGTGTGATCAGGAAGATAATTATATTGCCAATTCCTTTTCACAGAAGTTTCGTACAGCAGATACACAGTTTGGGGATAAATTTCTTGAAATGGCAGAAACAGCGGCAATTGGGCGAGCTTTGGCAGATGCGGGGTATGGTCTGCAATTTGCTGATGTAGGGGAAGGAAATGATCCAATGCAGGTAGATGCAGGAATTCCTGTAAATCAGGGAACACAGATGCAGACTGCGATGCCAGCACAAACCCCTGCACCAGGAATGCAGCAGACTCCCAATCAGTCAGCAGGAACCATGCCATCATTTCCGCCTCAAGCAACTCCGGGGCAGCAGATGATGGAACAGTTTTATCAAGAAGCACAAGCCAATGGAAATACGATTGGCGGGGTAACGGGTACAGGACAGATGACAAATCCGGTAATGAGTCCGGCAACTGGATCTGTACCAGTTATGCAGCAGATGCCTTCTAAGCCGCAATCTCTGGATCCCAATATGCCAGTGGAAGAACTGGTGAAATGGATGAGTTATGAGCAGGCAATACAAGTAGCCGTAACAGGACAGGGAAAATTTAGTGGAAAAACCATGGGACAGGTTGCAATAGAAAGTCCTTCCAGCTTGCAATGGTTCGCAGAACAGTATCATGGACAGAACCATTTCATACCGGCGGCAGCCAGAGTAATTCTTGCAAAGGCATAGCAAATAGCCGGCTTAACATTCTTTCCACAGCCAATAAAGGCTGTGGAAGAAAGGAGGAACCATAGAGTGTATGATATGTCAGGCTTTAGCTACGATATCACAGATGTCGTGCATTTACTGCAGCTTAGAGTACGGCATAAAAATTCTTCGTCAATGGATGTGAATTGTCCATTTTGTGGAGAAACAAAAGGGAAAATGAATGTTAATCTTCAGAAAAATGTGTTCCGGTGTAATCGGTGTGATGCTTCAGGTGGAATGCTAGAATTATACGGAAGACTGCATGGTGTTTCCAGTGCAGAGGCAAACCGACAGATCCGGGAAGCTCTGGGAAAGGGGGAATACCGTACGGATTATCAGGTGGTTCATAAAGAAGAGCCTGTAGAAATTTTTAATGCCGAGTTGGCGGATGCAGATGTCATTGACCGAACATATCAAGAAATGTTGTCGTTATTGACCTTAAATGATAAACATCAGGAAGATCTTAAAAAAAGAGGGCTGACGAAAGAACAGATCGAGATACAGAGGTATCGTAGTGTACCGTTGTTTGGAATTAAAAATATGGTACAAAAACTGTTGGAATCCGGACAGACGGTAAAAGGTGTGCCGGGATTTTATGAAGATCACGATGGGAAATGGACAATTAATTTTACTTCTAAAAATTCTGGGATTTTGATACCGATTCGATCCATGGAAGGAAAAATACAAGGATTTCAGATACGGTTGGATCAGGTAATGGAGGGACGGAAGTATATCTGGCTTTCCAGTGTGAAATTCCAAAATGGAGTATCATCAGGGAGTCCGGTACATGTCATAGGAAGTCTGGACGCAGAACAGATTTATTTAACAGAAGGTGCATTAAAAGGTACGATAGCCCACTATTTATCTGGAGATACGTTCATTTGCGTTGCTGGTGTGAATCAGTACAGAAATTTAAAGCCAGTTTTGGAAACGCTGAAAAGCAGGCATCTGCAGCACCTATATGAAGCTTATGATATGGATAAAAAAATGAAGGTATATTGTGATGGGGATTCTGAGAAATGTGATGCCTGTCAACGTAAACCAGCCACTTTTTATTGTCCGCATAAGATGCAGAAACGGCAGATTCTACAGAACGCTTGTAGAAAGGTGTATGAAATCTGTAGTGGATTGTCTATTTCCATGAGCCGTATGGTTTGGGACATGGATTCTTATGGTGAGTGGAATGGGCAGATCAAAGGAATTGATGATTATTACTATGTATTGAAAAATACGGGGTGAATATGGACCGGGCAAGTTGTCCGGTCTTATGGAAGAGGAGGATTCGATGAAACGAAAGAAAATTTACGGCATATTTATGCTTGTAGCCATTGCTGTTTTTTTATTTGCAGGAGGAAGGATACTGCAAATTTATTTGAATTATCAGGAAAGTCAAAAAGTCTATGAGCAGATGGAAGAGTTTACGCAAAAGATAGAGGATCAAGACCTGTCACCAGAAGCGGTTCCCGGGGAAACACCAGAGGAGGTCGCAGAGCAGGGATTCCTACAGGTGGATTTTAACAAGCTGGAAGAAATCAATCCAGATGTCATTGCATGGATTGAGATTCCTGGTTTGGAAATTAGTTATCCTGTAGTCCAGGGGAGGGATAATGACTATTATCTGCATCACCTGATTACAGGAGAAAATCATAAAAGTGGCAGTATTTTTATGGACTTTCACAACCAGGAGGATTTATCAGACAGAAATTCCATTATTTATGGGCATAATATGAAGGATGGGAGCATGTTTGGAACCCTGGATCAGTATCAGTCACAGGCACTTTATCGAAACTATCCCTGTTTTTATATGTATGTGCCAGGATATATTTATGAGTATCAGATTTTTTCCTGTTATGCAGCACCGACGGATCATCCAGCATATACTTATGATTTTCCTACTTCTGAGGACTATGAAGTTTTTCTGGAAACACTACAAAGAAGTGCTGAGTATAACACAGGGACGACAGTTACCAGGGAGAATCAGGTGGTGACCTTATCAACTTGTGTAAATACCCGAAAGGATTATCGCTATTTAGTACATGGAAAACTGAAACAGAAAATAAAAATGGAGGAATAACAGATGTTAGATTTTGAATATGCAAAGGCATTGGTAGAGGTTGTGCTAGATACAACTTGCAGCGAAAAAGAAAGAGAAGTACGGCTGGAGTGTTTAACCCAAATATTTGGCAGAGCAAATGCTTATTTAAAGAAAGGCTTCTTACCCGATGTGGTAGAGGCTTTTTTTGTGCGAAAAATGAAAGGTTTGCCACTGGTATCGACAAAGCAGGATATGCAGGATTTTTTGAAAGTCAGTACACCCCATTATTTTGGTGGGAAATTTACAGTTAGTAATATTCCGTATTATTCTGAGGAAGAAGAACTGCTACTTTGGTCAGAAACATCACTTCGTGGTCCATTGATTTCAGCCGGATATGAGCGCTATATGGAACTGTTTAAAAAGATTTTGCCTCAAAAGGCAGAACAGAT
>NZ_CABVDF010000113.1:0-8760 GCF_902497045.1 uncultured Blautia sp.
CATTACTAAAAGAAAGGAAAAGGTGATGTTTTAGCTTCTATAAACATCATACAAGAAAAATATGTTAAAGCTTGAAAATCTGAAGAAAGTATATGACGGAGTTACAATTCTTGAAAATATTAACCTGGATATTGAAGATGGAGAGATTATTTCTATATTAGGACCTTCAGGATGCGGAAAAACAACTTTGCTGAACCTGATTCTTGGAATTGCAGAAGCAGATGGAGGAAAAATTTTTTTTAACGGACAGGATATTACAAAGGTTCCTATGGAAAAGAGAGGATTTAATATTGTATTTCAGGATTATGCTTTATTTCCAAATCTGAATGTATACGAAAATATCACCTATGGGCTGAGAAATAATCCGGATATTTCATCGCCTCAGGAGGTACAGGATCTGATCAGACTTCTGGAGTTGGAGGAACACTTAAATAAAAGGATCGATCAGCTTTCCGGAGGACAGAAGCAGAGAGCAGCCCTTGCAAGAACCATGGTTATGAAGCCGAAGATTCTTCTGCTTGACGAGCCTCTCAGTGCACTGGACGGAGTGATCAAGGAATCCATTAAGGATCGGATCAAAACAATTGCAAAGGAATTTAATCTTACTACAATTATTGTAACACATGATCCGGAAGAAGCGCTTACTCTTTCTGACAGGGTGCTGATTCTGGAAAAGGGAGGAATTGCCCAGTATGGAAAACCTTCTGATATTATTACACATCCGGAAAATCCTTTTGTAAAAAAATTCATTCTTAATCAGCTTGAGATTAAGAGAAACAATATCTATATGCTGTTTGCAAACACCTTGCTGCCAAAAGAAATCTCTGCCTGAGGATATAGAAGATGAACAGAAAAAATAAAGAAACAAAGCTGATCTTTACGGCAGTGGGACTGTTGTTTGCTGTTTTTCTGATGATTCCGGTCATTCGTCTTCTGGCAAAATCGTTCCTGGGAGAAAACGGCTTTACCTTTGCTTTTTACAGAGAAGTTTTTGGAACAAAAGGGTTTGTTCGGGCTCTTGGAAACAGCTTTCTGATTGCAGGGATAAGCGCGCTGGTTACTACGGCTCTTGCCTTTTTTATGGCGTATACGGTGAATTATACCAATGCAGACCGCAGAATAAAAAAGATAATTGGGGCAGTGGCAGTGCTTCCAATGTTTCTTCCTACGATTACTTATGGATTTGCCATTATTTATTCTTTTGGAAAGGAAGGGCTTCTGACAAAGATTTTGGGCCGTCAGCTGTTTCCTATTTATGGGTTTAACGGTCTTCTTCTGGGATATGTGATTTATACTCTCCCGGTATGCTATGTGCTGGTTTCTAATGCAATGGCATATATAGATAAAAAATTTATGACAGTGTCCAGGCTTATGGGAGACAATGCGTTTACCACATTTCGAATGACGGTGGTAAGACCGCTTCTGGGCACATTGGCGGCATCATTTGTGCAGGCATTTTTTTGAGTTTTACAGATTTTGGTATCCCTGCAGCAGTAGGGGGGCAGTTTGAAGTTCTTGCAAGTGTTCTTTACCGCCAGATGCTGGGAAGTGTTCCGAATTTTAATAATGGTGCAGTGGTAGCTATGGTTATGCTGATTCCTTCTGTTGTGAGCATTGTACTGCTGAAATATCTGGAGAAATATAATGTACGATATAACAGGATAGCTCAGGAAGATCTGAAAAAAGGTCCTGTGAGGGATATTATTTTTGGATGTTTTTCAGTTTTAATCTGTATTGGTATTGTCTCTATATTTGCAGTGATCTTTGTGATTCCTTTTGTGGAGGAATGGCCTTACAGAATCCACTTTACAATGGAAAATATATGGAAAGTGATCAGAGATACAGAGCTTTTCGATGTATATATGAACTCCATTTATGTAGCTTTTTATACGGCAGTTTTTGGTACGCTGATTGTTTACGGAAGTGCTCTGGTTACTGCAAGAAGTCAGGTAAATAAGTGGTTTAAGCAGGTGATCGACGGGATTGCGATGGTTACTAATACTATTCCGGGAATGGTGCTTGGACTTGCCTTTCTGTTCTGTTTCTCTGGAAGCAGTCTGCAGAATACTTTTTTGATCCTGGTGATCTGCAATACCATTCATTTCTTTTCTACGCCGTATCTGATGATGAAGGAATCGCTTGCCAAACTGAATGCTTCCTGGGAAACGACAGCAATGCTTATGGGAGACAGCTGGATCAAGACAATTCTAAGGGTTGTGACGCCAAATGCTATTTCTACTATCATAAGGGTATTCAGCTACTATTTTATCAATGCAATGGTGACCATAAGCGCCGTGATCTTCCTTGCGGGAGCACGTACCATGGTCATTACAACAAAGATTAAGCAGCTTCAGTATTACAATAAATATAATGAAATATTTATACTTTCGCTTCTGCTTCTTTTTACAAATATGGCAGCGAAATTTCTCCTGAACTGTCTGGCAGACAGAAAAAGCAGATCAGGAGAAAATGTCAAAAAAGAAACGCATAGGACACAGATAGCATCTGCAAAAATGAGGACTGCAAGGAGGGTGATTGCTGTTTTTGCAGCAGCAGTTTTGGTAATTTCTGCGGTATCGCTGGGAAGCGGAGGACGAAACAGCCAGCTGGTGGTGATTTATTCCAATGCAGATGATGAAGCGGTAGAAGCGATCAAGCAGACTCTGGATGAGAACGGATATCAGGGAAAGTATATTCTGCAGACTTTTGGTACCTCAGAGCTGGGAGGAAAGCTTCTGGCAGAAGGGAAAAACCTGGAAGCAGATCTGATTACGATGAGTACATTTTATATTGACAGCGCCCAGGAACAGAATCAGATGTTTCAGGAAATTACCTTTCCGGTAAATACGACAGAGGAGTTTCCTTCTTATTGTGCACCTGTTACAGCACAGGAGGGCGCTCTTATCATTAATACAAAAGTAATGGAGTCATCAGGACTTCCTGTGCCGAAATCTATAAAAGATCTGGCAGATCCTGTTTATAAGGACATGATCTCTGTTACGGATGTCTCTTCTTCGTCTACTGCCTGGCTGCTTTTGCAGGCACTCATTGACGCATACGGTGAAAACGAGGCAAAGGAGCTTCTCGCAGCAATTTATGAGAATGCAGGGCCTCATGTGGAGGATTCCGGATCCGGACCATTGAAGAAAGTCCGGGCGGGAGAGGCCGCCATCGGTTTTGGCCTGAGACACCAGGCAGCAGCAGATAAGAAGGCAGGACTTCCTATAGATTATATTGACCCTGAAGAAGGAAATTTTTCTCTTACGGAGTCTTTGGCTGTTCTTGCCAAGGATACAAAAAGAGAACAGACAGCTATGGAAATGGCGCAGTGTATTATAGAAAATGGAAGAAAGAAGCTTCAGGAAACCTATCCCAATGCACTTTATAAAGGGGAAACCACAGATCCCGAAAATGCTTCTGCAAATCCAAAAACTTATAAAGAAATGCTGACAGTAGAGCTTCTGGAAAAGCACCAGAAGCTGTCGGAAGAATGTAAATAATTTAAAAAACATAGATCAGACATAAAGGAGAAATCAAAATGAAAAATTACAAATTACTTACCCCGGGACCACTTACTACAACAGATACAGTAAAAAAAGAAATGATGTTTGACCATTGTACCTGGGATGATGATTACAAAAAAATCACACAGGAAATTCGAAAGGACCTTCTGGATCTTGCTCACGTATCTGAAGAAGAATATACAGCTGTTCTGATGCAGGGAAGCGGAACCTTTGGCGTAGAATCTGTGATTACCAGTGTGATTGGAAAGAAAGAAAAGCTTCTGATCATAGCAAACGGAGCCTATGGTGAAAGAATGGCAGATATCGCAGAACATGCAGGCGTAGAATATCTTCTCTGCAGTGTGGACTATAATAAGGTTCCGGAATCATCTGAAATTTGTGAAATATTGAAAAAAGATCCTTCTATCACTCATGTTTCCATGGTGCATAGTGAAACAACTTCCGGTATCCTTAACGACATTGAGGCAGTGGGAAAAGTTGTAAAAGAAATGGGAAAAGTCTTTATTGTAGATGCTATGAGCAGCTTTGCAGGCGTAGATATTCCAGTGAAAGACTGGGGGATCAATTTCCTTGTCAGCAGTGCAAACAAGTGCATTCAGGGAGTTCCAGGATTTTCTTTTGTAATTGCTGATCGTCAGCTTCTTGAGGAAAGTAAAGGCAAAGCGAGAAGTCTGTCCCTTGATCTTTACGATCAGTGGAAAACAATGGAGATAGATGGAAAATGGCGTTTTACTTCTCCTACTCATGTGGTACTTGCTTTTGCTCAGGCGTTGAAGGAGCTGAAAGAAGAGGGAGGGATACCGGCGCGAAACAGACGTTACAGAGAAAATAATCAGCTTCTGATCCAGGGAATGGAACAGCTGGGAATCCATCCTTATATTGACGGAGAACATCAGGGACCGATCATAACAACTTTTTATTATCCGGAAAATTATGAGTTTAAATTTTCTGATATGTATCAGTACATTAAGGACAGAGGATATGCAATCTATCCGGGGAAGGTAACAGAGGCAGAGACCTTCCGTATTGGAAATATTGGTGAAATTTATAAAGAAGATATCGAAAAGGTAGTAAATCTGGTTAAGGAATTCCTGGAAAGTACCAGAGGATAGGGGGGAACGACAATGAGAAAATTTGACTGTGTGATTTTTGACTGGGCAGGGACAACGGTAGATTATGGATGCTTTGCGCCGGTTCAGGCATTTGCTGAGGTATTCCGTCATTATGGGATAGAACCGACAATGGAAGAGGTAAGAGAGCCTATGGGAATGTTAAAGATCGATCATATCCGTACGATGCTGAACATGCCCAGAATCCGCAAATGTTGGGAAGAAAAGTATGGAAAGGCACCGGAAGAACAGGATGTCAGGGAGCTTTTTGGTATCTTTGAAGAAAAGCTTATGGGTATTCTTCATATGTTTGCAGACCCGAAGCCCGGAGTGCCTGAAGTGATCCAAAGTCTTCGCGCAAAGGGATATGCCATTGGTTCTACAACCGGATACACAGATAAAATGATGGAAATTGTTGCCCCTGCCGCAAAAGAAAAAGGATATGAGCCAGACTGCTGGTTCAGTCCGGATTCCACTGGACAAAAAGGCCGCCCTTATCCCTATATGATTTACAGAAATATGGAAAAATTGGGAATTCAGGATGTAAGACGGGTGATAAAAGCAGGCGATACCGTTTCGGATATCAGAGAAGGAAAAAATGCAGGTGTATTTTCTGTGGGAGTGATTCTTGGAAGCTCTGAAATGGGACTTTCCCAGGAGGAATTTGAAAGCCTGTCCTGGCAGGAGCAGCAGGAGAAATGCAGAAGAACAGAACAGAGATTTCTGGCTGCAGGAGCCGATAAGGTGGTTTATGACCTGAGAGAGCTGGAAGCATTTCTGGAGATATAAGAAAATAAAAAGAGTATCCGGCAGTTGTGATATTGCCGGATGCTCTTTTTTACATAAATCATGCCAGTGGGATTTTGTCTGCTTTGCGGAAGAAGAAAATACCGATAAGGAACATAATGGAAAGCGCTCCTACACCCAGATTTACACTGCCGGTAATCTGGCTGATCATGGATACCACCATAGTTCCCGCAAAGGAAGCTCCCTTGCCGCAGATATCGTAAATCCCAAAGTATTCGCCGGATTTATTTGCCGGGATGATCTTTACAAAATAAGACCGTGAAAGAGACTGGACCGCACCCTGGAAGATGCCCACAGCAATGGCCAAAAGCCAGAACTGATACTGCTCTTTCAGGATGATCCCGTACATGGCGATCAGGAAATAGGCGCCGATACAGACAGTGATCAGCTGTGAGGAATTGACCTTCCGGGATAATTTTCCGAAGATCAGAGCTGCCGGGAAGGCCACGATCTGGGTTACAAGAAGAGCCAGAAGAAGGCCGGTAGAATCAAGGCCCAAGGCGGTTCCATAGGCAGTTGCCATGTCTATGATGGTATAGACGCCGTCAATATAAAAGAAAAACGCGATCAGGAAAAACAGAATCTTTTTATTCTGTTTCAGTTCAGAAAAAATTCCGCCCAGACGCTTAAAGCTTGCTGCAAGATTGTTTTTTGCGTTTGTTGTCTGGTAGTGAGTCTGCTCATAATGTCTGAGCAGAGGAAGACTCATCATGATCCACCAGATCGCTACCAGAAGAAAAGCCAGTCCCATGGCTGTTTTCATGGAAAGACCGATTTTGTCATAAAAAAGAACAAGAACGAGGCTCAGGATAAAGGGGATGCAGCTTCCGATATATCCCCATGCATAGCCCTGGGCGGAAACTTCATCAGCACGGTCTTCAGAGGTTACATCCGGAAGCATGGAGTCGTAAACTACGAGGCTCAGAGAGTAGGCGGATTTTGCAATAACAAAAAGCAGCAGGAACCAGAGCCACGACTGACTGAATCCAAGAAAGACACAGCCGATAGCGCCGATCAGAAGAGCAGCAAGAAATATTTTTTTTCTCCGTCCTTTTGTGTCAGAGGCTGTTCCCACGATGGGACCCAGAACGGCAACAATGATTGTGGCCACAGAGACTGCGTAGCCCCAGTAGGCAAGATAATTTACTTCCGAGATCCCTGCCTGATCTGCAAGATAGTTGAAATAAATGGGCATGATGGTGGAAACCAGAAGCGTAAAGGCAGAATTTCCCACATCGTACAGGATCCATTTCTTTTCCATACTGTTTAGCTTAAATTTCATAAGTATCCTCCTTGAAAAGCCGTGTTTTCGGAAGTCATCTGCAGCTTCCGGTCATGCTTTTATTTTATCAGATTTTTTTCAGTATAGCACGCATATTTATTAGAATTATCATGAAAAAATCAAAATATGGTAAAATCTAAAAGACTTTCCCTGTTCTTTTGTTTTTGATATAATAAGGAACGTTAAGTACGGTAAAGAGAAAGACAGGGAGGGACTGTGAATGCGGGAAAGAGAATATAATATGGATTATCTGAGGATTTTTGCCTGTTTTATGGTCATATTTCTTCATGTAGCTGCACAGAACTGGTCTTCGGTAGAGGTAACAAGCAGAGAGTGGCACGTTTTTAATTTGTATGATACTGCGGTCAGAAGTGCTGTTCCGTTGTTTGTGATGTTGAGCGGAAAATTGATTCTTTCCAAAAACACAGAGTTTTCTGTAAAGGGATTCTATCAAAAAAATATTAAAAAGCTAATGGTGGTTTATGTTGCATGGTCTGTTTTTTACACGATAGATACCATTGGAATATCCGGATTGTCTTGTAGTAGTTTTAGTGATTTTATAGCAGGCGTTGTCAAATCAAAATTCCATCTGTGGTATCTGCCGGCGATGATCAGTATTTATCTGCTAGTACCGATATTTATCTGTCTGGTACGCTATGAAAAGGGACGTTATGTGCCTTATGCCTGCATGATAGCGGCAGGATGGGCAGTAGGAAAAAGTCTGATTACAATTTTATTTCCGAAAAGTGAATTGTGGGAAATCTTATTTCATGATTTTAATTATGCATTAAGTGATTTAAGTCTGTATTTTCTTCTGGGGTATGCGTTGGATAAATATAAAGAAAAGTTTGTTAAAGTCAAAAAACGATACCTGGTGGCAGGGATTTTGTACATGATTTTGTATGCGGCAAAAATAGGAGAAATGGATGCAATTGTTGCAGGTAAACCCAAAAGTCTTTTATATGGCCATTTTGCGTTACCCGTTTTTTTAGAAGCAGTGCTTATTTTTATGTTGTTTTTAAAGTTGCCGGCAAATATAAAAAACAGGAAATCAGCAGGATTGATTGCAAAGTTGTCAAAATATACTTTGTTTGTATATTTGATCCATATTTTTGTATTAGAACATATCAAGCTGTGGTTTGGGATCACGACCACGATATGCAGTCCATGGATATCCGTACCGTTTCTTTCAATAGTGGTGTTTGCTGTCTGTATGGCAGGTGCATGGATCGTTGAAAAGATACCTGTAATAGGAAAATGGATCATGTAATAGAAATGGAGTAAAATAAAATGGAAAATCAATTTTCGAGAACCGAACTTCTTTTTGGGACAAAGGCTATGGAGAAGCTTGCCGGAGCACGGGTGGCAGTTTTTGGCATCGGTGGAGTAGGAGGATATACTGTGGAGGCTCTGGTACGGAGCGGCATTGGAGAGATTGACCTGATCGACAGTGATACAGTAAGCCTTACCAACCTGAACCGTCAGATCATAGCCACAAAAAGCTCCATAGGAAAATATAAAGTTGATGTAATGCAGGACAGGATCATGGATATCAATCCGGATGTGAAAGTTCATGTACACAAATGTTTTTATCTTCCGGAAACGAAAGATCAGTTTGATTTTTCTCAGTATGATTATGTGGTAGATGCTGTGGATACGGTGACGGCAAAGCTGCAGATTGTTGAGGAGGCGGAAGCGGCGGGAGTGCCGGTCATCAGCAGTATGGGAGCCGGAAACAAGCTGGATCCTGCGGCTTTTCAGGTGGCGGATATTTATAAAACATCCGTGTGTCCTCTGGCAAAGGTCATGCGCCGCGAGCTGAAAAAAAGAGGGATAAAAAAGCTGAAGGTAGTTTATTCTCAGGAGCTTCCGGTGATGCCTGATCCGGAGCTTCTCAGTTCTTACAGTGAGGAAACATCTCCTTTGGCTCCGCAGAAACGCTCTGTTCCAGGCTCAGTGGCCTTTGTACCGTCTGTGGCAGGACTGATCATTGCAGGAGAGGTACTTAAAGATCTGGCAAAAAAATAAAAATTGTGAA
>NZ_CABVDF010000114.1:0-8759 GCF_902497045.1 uncultured Blautia sp.
TAATATATATGTACTTTATACCAGAAAAGACCCTTTCTCTTATGATCTGCCTGTCAGACGCTGCTCTTTCTGATTATCCGGTAGGTTCCCAACATTGCAGCCACAGAAAATACTGCCGCTGCAGCCGTCCAGATACTTCCGGGAATCCCGCTGCAAAAATCAATTGCTGTATTTCCAATCCTGCCAAACACAGAATCCGGCGCATCCTCTGCTGCACCCATAATCCGGGGAAAAACAATACACATAGTCATCCACAGCACCCAGAAAATCCCATAAGCATATTTTCCAAAGCGCATTCCCAGCGCGCCCAGAAACGTACTGCCGATCACCAGGAATACAACCACAGGAACTCCCCATTTCAGCAGATAAGGCCAGACATCCACTACAACCTTCATTTCCGGGTAACGGCTTCTGTTCAGAAATCGATCGCCCAGATGGGTCAAAAGCACAATCACATACATCACAAAGGACTGTATCAGACTTACTGCCAGAAACGCCCAGAAAAAATATTTCCGTACACCGCCCATAGATATCACCAGACGGAAATACAAAGAAAACTGAACCATAATAAACGCCACTGCAAATATCACCGCTATCATACCCGCCAGAAGTGTTCCCAGCGGCACATACTCCGTTGCTGCATCCGGCTTCAGATAATAAATAATTTGAAGAAGAATGGTTCCAAAAAGTCCTGCTCCCACTGCGATCACCGCACCGCCGATCAGATCGTCTTTCTGTATCAGAAACTGTTTTCGTATCATATCCAGCATCATTGTCCCCTCCTTATACCCGTACTTCAATCTTTCTTGTAAGCATAAATGCAGCCGCTCCTGTAAACAGATAGAAAACCACCATAATCAGAGCCAAAGGCCAGAAATTATATTCCATCATTGCTTCTATACTTATATGTTGAAGAGAAATGCTCTCTCCCTGCATTGCTATAAAAACAGCTATGCTGATCGTCATCACCAGGATAGCCACCGCCATGATAATAGAACCGATTTTCCCCCAGCGCAGGGCAATTGCTCCAAACAGCATGCCAAAACCTCCAAATCCCAGCAGTACACTTGCCAGTAGCGAGGAAATAAAAATAATTATTTCCATTTCCCAGATGCCAAAGATGCACCAGATCAGAATCCCCAGAAGGATGTGCAGAAGCACAGTCGCCGCATGTCCTGCAGCCAGTCCCCATACAGCCGCCTTCCGGGTCACATTCATGGATATCAGCAGGGGGATTTCTGTCTGAAACGCGGAGAGTATCGAGATCATGGACACAAATAATCCCGCTATTGCCAGATATACCAAAAACGAGGCACCCAGTCCGATCCCCTGTATATATTGTGCATTTCCCAGCTCATTCAAAAGCCAGAATCCAAGCATACAGGCAAAAGAAATGCCTGTCCATACAACAGCATTCCTGCCCCAGTATTTCACATACCTTCCCAGTTTCATACTCATTCCTCCCCGCAAAGTGCCACAAATAATTTCTGAAGGCTTACATTCTGTACACTTACATCATATTCTGTTCCGATATGCTGACCCGGCTCCAGAAGCACTGTCACACCCCGGCTTCTTCCCAGCCGTTCCTCATGATAAGTGGTCAGACCTTCCACAGCCTTTGCCACATCCTCCTCATGTCCACTGACATGAAAGGCTCTTTCCAAAAGCTCCTGGGTGTTTTCCTTCAGAAGGATACTGCCCTGATCCAGAAGGATCACTTCCTCAAAAATATCTGACGCCTCCTCGATAATGTGGGTAGATACCACAAAGGTTCGCCCGGTTTCCGTAAATTCCTCCACAAGCAGCTCATAAAATTTCTCTCTGGCAACCACATCAAGCCCTGCCACCGGCTCATCAAAAATCGTAAATTCCGCCTTGCTCGCCAATCCTACAATAATCGTCACCATGGAACACATTCCCTTGGAAAGCTTTGAAATCCGCTGTTTCACATCCAGCCTGAAAAGTTCCACCAGTCTCTTTGCCATTTCCTTATCCCAATAAGGAAAAAAGGTAGCTGCTGCCCAGAGATATTCTTTTACTTTCATTGCGTTGGCATTGCCGCCCTGAAGCTGATTCAGCTCCCTTGAAAAACAAAGATGCTTTAATGCCTCCGGATTTTCCCATACCTGCATTTCATCAAAGGTCACACTTCCTTCTGTTGCAGGATTCTGAGAAGTCAGTATGGATAAAAGCGTGGTTTTTCCCGCTCCGTTACGGCCGATCAGACCATAGATCTTCCCTTTTTCCAGAGTCAGGTCAATACCATGAAGCACTTCCTTTGTTCCATATTTTTTTGTAATTCCTTTTGCTTTTAATTCACTCATATATACACCCTCTGCTTTCTGAAAACCGTTACTCCCTTTCGTTCTCTGCTTCCTGAATCATGGCGATCAGCTCTTGTCTGGTGATTCCCAGACTGTATGCCTCCGCCATAAGACTTTTTACATAATCATCGTAAAAATTCTTTTTCCGTTTCTCCATGATCTGCTTCTTTGCTCCTGTCGCTACAAACATTCCAATACCCCGCTTCTTATACAAAATCCCCTCGTCCACCAGAAGATTTACTCCCTTGGCTGCCGTGGCGGGATTGATTGCATAAAGCTTCGCCAGTTCATTGGTGCTGGGCACCCTCTCCTCCTCCAAAAGAATATTCCGCAGAATATCCTTTTCAATCATTTCCTTGATCTGAATGTAAATTGACTTCTCCTGTGTCAGGATTTCATTCACGCATTCTCACATCCCTTCTGTTTATGGAGCCACTCATTTAGTTCATTACTTGTGTAATTAACCATATCACCAATGTTGTTATTTGTCAATACTGATAAATAAAAAACAGAGCTGATGCTCCGGCAGATAATCTGTCTGCCTTTGCTTCAGCCCTGTAATTCTGATTTGCCACTGGTTATTCTGTTTCAAAAAGCTTCACCTGCGTAAAAACACGCTGAACACATTACCTTTCTCCGAATCATATTCCCCTTTCATATATCCCCTCTGGCCATTTACAATTTCACGGGCAAGATACAGACCAAGCCCTACGCCTTCCTGCTCTGCGGCATTTTTTCCCCGGTAAAACCTCTGAAAGACTCTGGCAAATTCTTCCCGTTCCACCTTTGTCCCCTGACTGCATACGTTGATCCGGATATACATCTCATATTCCAGAAGCTCTACAAGGATCCTGCTTTCCGGGACACTGTACTTCACCGCATTATCCAGAAGGTTAAAAAACACCTCTTCTGTCCATTTTCTGTCCAGACAGGCTTTCAGATCCTGCCGTCCTTCCAGACAGATATCGTTTCCGTGCTGCTCCGCCTTTAACGATACCTGATCCACAGCAGACAAAACCACCGGAAGTACCGGCTGCAGTTCCGGCTTCAGAGAGATGATTCCCGTCTCCAGTCGTGAAACTTTTGCAAATCCTTCGCCCAGCCAGCTCAGTTTCCGGGCCTGCCTCTCCAGATTATCTGCAAAATGCCGGCGTTCTTCTGTTGTCAGGGCATCTTCCTTTAAAAACTCACTGTACATTTTAATATTGGCAATAGGCGTATTGATCTGATGCACCAGATCGCTGACAGAGCGGCTGATCTGATCCCTCAGTTCCTTTTCTCTCTGCTCCTGAGCCCTGTGGATATCATAGAGACGCCCTGCCCGGGTCTGAAATTTACCCAGCAGGGTATCTTCATTCTCTGAAAAGCACTTTACTTCCCGCCCCAGAATCAGCTGCTCCAGCATGTTATCCACCTGGATCATGGTTCTGTTGGCAAATTTCTCCATTCTTCTGTATCGCAGAAGTACCAGCGCAAGGGCAGCCATCAGTATAACGATTACCGCAAGCAGAAATACGGTCATCCCCCGGCTCATGTCCGGTCGCTCCATTTGTAGCCGATTCCAAAAACCGTCCTGATATATCCCTGCTCCCGGGAATCCTCTTCTATTTTTCCTCTCAGTCTCCCCACATTTACGTTCAGGGTTTTTTCATCCACATAGTTCTCATAAGTATCCCACACCATATCCAGCAGTTGTTCTCTTGTCAGCACCTGATTCCGGTGGGTCAGAAAGGCTTCCAGAAGGCGTATTTCCGTGGCAGTCAGCTTTACCTCCTGCCCCTGCTTTTTCAGTTGTTTTCCATCAAAATCATATATCAGCTCACCACAATGATAAAACCGGCTGTCTGTATTTTCCGAACGCTTCAGCAGCGCTTCGATCCTCCGAAGCAGAACCGCCATAGAAAACGGCTTTGTCACATAATCGTCGCAGCCTGAGTCAAATCCTTTCAGCATATCTGCTTCTGTATCCCGGGCAGTCAGAAACAATGCCGGAACCGGATCGTTCTGCCGGACGTCTTTCAAAAACGCTCTTCCATCTCCATCCGGCAGGTTGATATCCAGTATCATAAGATTTACAGGCTGATTCAGATATTCCGACGCTTTCTTTATGTTTTTTGCACAGTATACCAGGTATCCTTTTTTTCGCAGGGCATAGGCAATACCCTCATTTAACATTGGATCGTCTTCAAGCAGCAGAATTTTTGTGTCCATTATTTTCTCCAGTCCGGAGAGTCCGAAGGTCTCCGCTTTTTCCGCGCAGCCCTGGCTGCACTGTGTTTATCTTACTCAATTTCCCGCAGTCTTTCAACAATGGATTTTTTGTTCAGAACTTTTACCAGGAGCCAGGTCATAAAGATACAGATACCTGTCACCAACAGCAGCAGAACGGATGCCGATACCAGAAACAGCCCTGCGTTAAATCCTGTAAACAGCGGATGCTGAGTCACAAGATAAGACATAATGCCGCCGGATATCAGCATAAGAGCCACAGACACACTCATAAACTTCAGGGTATCTTTCAGAAGCATTGCCCACAGCTGCTTCCTTGTCATTCCAATGGACTGCATTGCCGCCAGCTCGATCTTTCGGGAAAATACATCCGAGGTAATGGTATTGACCAGATTGGAAATCCCAATAATCCCCAGAAGTCCTGCCAGCAGAAAGCCGATCAGCTGGAAAGTCTGCTTCTGACCACCCATTTCGGATCTGGTGTAATAACGGGAATCCAACTGAAGCTGCGTGTTGTACTCCTCAGCCATAAGACTGTTGATCTGTTGATTCTGTTCCTCTGTGATCTCTTCCTCTGTGTCGATCTGAATGTTGCTGATCCGTTGTTCATAATCCGGGTACAGCTCCTTAAACAGAGTATCGGACAAAATGATGTTCCCAACGCCAAAATCACCGGATCCATATATTTCAGATTTCGCCCGTACCGCCAGAATGGTTACCTCTTTTTCTATACAGTTCCCCTGAGCATCATAAAAACCGATTGTTGTTTTATCTCCAGGATGTACGCTGCCCTCAAAATCTCTTCCCAGAATTTCCTGACTGTCCGGAGACGCCCATACAATACCTTCTCCTGTCTTAAACTTCTCCAAATCCAAAGTTCCCTCAAAAACGCCCTCACAGGCAAGCTCCTGCCGGATCAAATCTGCAGGGATTCCCTTTACTCCCAGCTTCCACCGGTTGTTTTCTGCCTGATCCAGAAGACCTGTGTCTCCATAAGTACTCATAAATTCTTCACTGCCTGCAAAAAATTCCATTTCCTTTTTTAACGCGCCGTCCAGAGACACCTGAGCCAGAGAAGGCCAGTAAATTCTTCCCATTGTCGTTTCCTCATAATCCGGCATCAGCCTTGCCTGATATGCCACACCCACATTGGTCACAAAAGGCAGTGCAGCTATTTTCTCCGGCAATTCTGCAGAGACAGGCTGGTAAGGCTCTTCCAGCGACCAGGAGAAACCCTTATGAAAAATCCTGGCATCCTTCATGTTGTA
Source organism: uncultured Blautia sp. (assembly GCF_902497045.1). Classification (NCBI taxonomy): domain Bacteria; kingdom Bacillati; phylum Bacillota; class Clostridia; order Lachnospirales; family Lachnospiraceae; genus Blautia; species uncultured Blautia sp. The sequence goes on from NZ_CABVDF010000114.1 coordinate 5,822, forward strand.
GCGTTCCACCATATGATCTATGGAAAATCCCAGAGCTGCATTGCAGGAAACCAGAAAAATCATTCCACTTAACGCGAAAGAAAGAATCGTAAACATATTTTTCTTCTTTTGGGCGCGAATCTGGCTGCCTCCACCGGAGAAATATGACAGGCCAGCTTCAGAGATTTCAATGCACTGACGTATACGGTAAACCAGGAAAACCCGGCTCCCAGAAGAAACACCACCAAAACATTTGGCGCTTTGTAAAACATGCCATACATGGTCTGCCGCATCACTCCCGGTCCGATCAGATTTCCCACAAGATACCCCAGTACGATTCCCATCAGGATACCGATAACTGCCAGACGACGGATCTGCTGCATCAGCACAGCCTTCAGCTGTCTTGCTGTGGTACCGATGGTTTTCATCATGCCAAACCAGCGGATATCAGAGGATACAGAAATATAAAACACATTATAGATCAGGAAATAACCGCTCAGACCAATAAACAGCACAAACAGAATCGCCGGCCCTACACTGAAAAGCATATTCCCCATACTGCTGGTGTTTTTTGTCCCGGTTCCGGTTCCGCCTGCCAGATCGTTGGCTTCCTGCAGTTTATCCATTACATCTGTTTTCATCAGGAGAGGATTCAGATTATTCAGTTTCACATAAATCTTATGCGGACGCTGATCCATAGCGGGATTATACTGTGTAATAAATTCAGGTACCGTATAGATCTCATCATAAACCTTGCTGATGTTGATCAGGGGGTTTTTATAATATCCGGTAATGGTAAAGGTCATGGGCGTTTCCACCATTTTTTCATCTGCGCCGATCATCACCAGAAGCTCCAGCTGACTGCCAACCACTGTTTCAAGCCCCAGACGTTCCGCCATAGTATCGGAAATCACAATTTCATCCGCGCTCTGTGCAAATCTGCCTTCAATCAGTTCCACAAAATTATGTCCAAAATAACCTTTATCTGGAGCCAGCAGCCGCACATCCATGCCGGCAAACTCCCGATTGTGAAGTCCTGCCCCACTGCATTCCCTGGCCATATCTGCCCATTGGATCTGGGGCAGTTCCTCAAGCCTCTGCCGTGTTTCTTCTGTACCATTAATATTTCCTTCACAACCCGGTCCAGGAGCAGATTCCCCATAATTACCGATGGTAGAGATCATGCCAATTCCTACCGTCCACACCGCTGTGATCAGAAGCGTCGTCAGAGCAATGGCAAGAATGGCAATTCGGTTTCTGCTTTTATGAGAAATATAATTATCCCTTGCCAGTTCCTTCAATACTTCCTTATCAGAATTTTGAAACATGGATATCACCTCCCACTACCCTTCCGTCCTCCAGGTGAATAATACGGTCTGCCATCTGGGCAATTTCTTCATTATGGGTAATCATAATAATCGTCTGGTTAAACTCCCGGCTGGTCATCTGCAAAAGCCCCATTACCTCCGCACTGGTTCTGGAATCAAGATTTCCCGTAGGCTCGTCTGCCAGAACAATCTTGGGCTTGGAAGCCAGCGCTCTTGCAATGGCCACCCTCTGCTGCTGTCCTCCTGAAAGCTGATTGGGACGGTTTCGAACTTTTTCTGTCAGTCCCAAAAGGTTCAGGAGCTTTCCGGTAAACTCTTCATCCGGTTTGTTGCCATCCAGACGTATTGGGAGAACCACGTTTTTATACACATTCAGCATAGATACCAGATTATAGTTCTGAAAGACAAATCCAATGTTTCTTCTGCGAAATACAGTCCGCTCCTCATCTTTCATATTCAAAAGAGACTGTCCGCCGATGATAACCTCGCCACTGTCCGCATAGTCCAGACCGCCCAGTAAATTTAAAAGAGAGGTTTTTCCGGATCCGCTGGTTCCCACGATTGCAACAAACTCTCCTTTTTCCACTGAAATACTGATATCATCCACGGCCTTTACCAGACTGCTGCCCTGACCATAATATTTTTTCAGATGCTTTGTTTCTAATATTTTCATAAAAAATGTCTCCCTTCATTATGTTGAGTTTATCATAACAAAGGGAGATTACAATCTGGTAACAATATGAAATAAAGGTATTTCCAACATACTCATGCTTTTTTATAAAAAAAAGAACCTCTTAAAAAGAGATTCTTTCTCATTTAGTCGAAGCGACAGGATTTGAACCTGCGGCCTCTGCGTCCCGAACGGATCGAGAGGCGTTTCCCTTAGTGGTAATTAAAGGCATCTAACACCCCTGAAACCCCTATAAAATCAACGTTTTTTGGACATAAGGCGCGCAACCCCCGACACTCTCAAAATCAAATTTTTTGGCGCATTTTGTGTAACGTTTTGTGTAACGTTTTCTATTACACTCCGTCTTACACAGCGAAATACTTCGCTTTATGTCACACCACTGTTCACAAATGCTGTCACTTTTTACTCAAAAATATTATCTATCAGGCACAATGTATAATATTCATTCTCACAAAAAATTTAATAATTTATGGAGGCAAAAATGAATATTACAAAGGATATTTTTAGACGTGCAACTTTACAGGGACTTGCTGATTACCTTATCTATGGATCAGCCATTGAATCTTTTTTCCCGGAAAAAGACTATGATAAAAAATTAGAAAAAGCTTACAAAGAATATGAAGAAAATCTAAAAACACAGGATATAGAATCCATTCAGCCTTTCATAGACCTTGCCAACAATCTTACAAGCGAAGTGGCAGAAGCGTATACTGCCATCGGACTAAAAGCCGGATTCCTGATTCTATTTGATATCCTGAAAGAATTGGAAAAATAATATAATCCCTGTCCACCATCTCACCACCCAGCGTTCCGCAGGATGCCCGAAGCATCGGTGTACCTAACAGGGCGGTGGGATGTTCGGGCAAGCGTCAGTTTTCTTTCCTAAAAATGAATATAAAAATACCGCCGGACATTTACTGACTGGCGGCGTTCATAATCT
>NZ_CABVDF010000115.1:0-8751 GCF_902497045.1 uncultured Blautia sp.
TATAATAAAGCAATAAGCAAAAAATTGTATCTGACAAACCAAATAATAAATTTCTGATGCATTCACGTAAAATACCGGTAAATGCATCTTTTGATTTATATTTGCTGCAGTAGTATTTATAGAAGGAGACATTATATGAGAGCAAACAATCTTACTCTGCTCACTGATCTCTATGAACTGACCATGATGCAGGGTTATTTTAAAAACCCCACAAATCAAACTGTTATTTTTGACATGTTTTACCGTAACAATCCATGCGGAGGAAGCTTTGCAATTGCGGCAGGCCTGGAACAGATGATCGAATATATCGAAAATCTGCGTTTTACAGAAGAAGATATAGAATACTTAAGAAGTCTGGATATGTTTCAGGAAGATTTTCTGGACTATCTGAGTACTTTCCACTTTACCGGTGATATCTATGCCATTCCGGAAGGAACGGTTGTTTTCCCCCGTGAACCCATTGTCAAGGTAATCGCTCCTATCATGGAAGCTCAGCTTGTGGAAACTGCAATCCTGAACATTATTAATCATCAGAGTCTCATTGCCACCAAAGCCGCCAGAGTCTGCTATGCAGCCCGCGGAGACGGTGTAATGGAATTCGGACTTCGCCGCGCCCAGGGACCGGATGCCGGCATTTACGGAGCTCGCGCAGCCGTGATCGCAGGCTGTGTAGGAACATCCAATGTACTTACCGGTCAGATGTTCCATGTTCCGGTTCTCGGTACCCATGCCCACAGCTGGATCATGAGTTTCCCGGATGAGTATACCGCCTTTAAAACCTATGCAAAAATGTATCCTGATTCCTGTACACTTCTTGTAGATACCTATGACGTATTGAAATCCGGTGTTCCCAATGCCATACGTGTATTTGAGGAAATGCGTGAAGAGGGGATCAAACTGACAAAATATGGCATCCGCATCGACAGCGGCGATCTGGCTTATCTGTCCAAAGAAGCCTACAAAATGCTGGCTGCTGCCGGTTTTGATGATGCCACCATCGCAGCCTCCAGCGACCTGGATGAATATTTGATCGACAGTCTGAAAACTCAGGATGCCAAGATCAATTCCTGGGGTGTAGGAACCAATCTGATCACCAGCAAAGACAATCCAGCCTTTGGCGGTGTATATAAACTGGCTGCCGTTAAAGATTCAGACAGCAATAACTTTATTCCTAAGATTAAACTTTCTGAAAATACCGAAAAGGTCACCAATCCGGGAAATAAAACCGTTTATCGTATCTACAGCAAAACCACCGGAAAGATCAAGGCAGACCTTATCTGTCTTGCTGACGAAGTTTTTGATCCTGAAGAGACCATGATCATCTTTGACCCTGTAGATACCTGGAAAAAGACCAAAGTTCTGGGAGGAACCTATGAAATACGTGAACTTCTGATCCCTGTGATCCGGGAAGGAAAACGTGTTTACACTTCTCCTGATGTCATGGATATCCGGGATTACTGCCAGAAAGAACAAAATACTCTCTGGGATGAGTCCCGACGTCTCATCAATCCTCAGAAAGTTTATGTGGATCTTTCTCAGAAGCTTTACGACCTGAAGAAAAACCTGCTGGAAGAAATGAGCGAAAAGGCTCTTGATTAAAAGTCATATCCCCCTGCTGCCTTTCATATCATAAAAGGTGAGGGGGGATTTTTATGGACAAAGACTACACGATCCTTATTAACAGCAAAAACCCGCTTCCTGCGGATTTTATACCAAAACATCTGATAGATACAGGCTTGCCATTTGACGCCATACCAGGCGATCCAAAACGTCTTCTGGAAGAAAAAACAGCCCATGCCGCATTGGAGCTGACAGCAAGAAGCCGCATGGAAGGACTGAGCCTTTACTGTATCTCCGGATATCGCTCTTACATCCGGCAAAAAGAACTCTATACAGGAAATAATTACGTTGCAGCTCCGGGAACCAGTGAACATCAGAGCGGACTTGCTCTTGATCTTTCCTGCCCTGCTGTGCATATGGAGCTGACGGAAGCCTTTGCGGAAACTCAAGAGGGACTCTGGCTGAAAAAACATGCGCCTCTCTATGGTTTTATTATCCGTTATCCGGAAAATAAAACACACATTACCGGATTTCCATGGGAACCCTGGCATATCCGTTATGTGACCAGGCCTCTGGCCTCCTATCTTACCCTTACCGGACTGACTCTGGAAGAATATCATATGATGGAGAATTCTGTGGACTTTCTTGATTTAAAGTGATATACTGTGAATGTTTAAAAATGCCCTATTTTTACTTACGGAGGAAATATATTATGTCAATGAAGATCAATCACCAGCTTCCTTTACCGGATACACTCAAAACCCAGTATCCCTTAAGCAATGAGCTGAAAAAAATAAAAGCCCGGAGAGATGATGAAATCCGCCGGATTTTTACCGGGGAATCTGATAAATTCGTTGTTCTTGTTGGTCCCTGCTCTGCAGACAATGAAGAGACTGTCTGTGAATATGTAAACCGGCTGAAAAAAGTAAATGATCAGGTTTCGGACAAGCTTATGATCATTCCAAGAGTTTATACAAATAAACCCCGCACTACAGGAGACGGCTACAAAGGTATGCTCCACCAGCCGGAACCGGACAAGGCGCCTGATCTCCTTGGCGGAATTATTGCCATCCGAAAAATGCACATCCGCGTTTTAGAGGAAACAGGGCTTTCTACTGCAGATGAAATGCTTTATCCGGAAAATCGCAGCTATCTGGACGATGTCCTTTCCTATGAAGCCATCGGAGCCCGTTCTGTAGAAAATCAGCAGCACCGGCTGACAGCCAGCGGAATGGATATTCCTGTGGGAATGAAAAATCCTACCAGCGGTGATCTTTCCGTTATGCTGAATTCTGTTACTGCCGCTCAGCACTCCCATCATTTCATTTACAGGGGCTTTGATGTGGAAACCGGCGGAAATGAACTTGCACACACCATTCTCCGGGGAGGTGTCAACAAATTCGGTCAGACTCAGCCCAACTATCATTATGAGGAACTTGTACGTCTGGCAGAATTATATCAGAAGTGGGAACTGAAAAATCCTGCTGTCATTGTTGACGTAAATCATTCCAATTCCGGAAAACAATATAAAGAACAGATCCGTATTGTCAGTGAAGTCCTTCACAGCCGTAATTACAATGCAGATCTGAAAAAGCTTGTAAAAGGTGTTATGATAGAAAGCTATCTGCTGGAAGGCCGTCAGGACATCAGTGACCACATGATACCAGGCTGTTCCATCACCGATCCCTGTCTGGGATGGGAGGATACCGAAAAACTGATCTACGAAATCGCTGAGAAATGCTGACATAGAAAATGCCACCCAAAACTGGTCAAAGTTGTGAGGGTGGTTTTTCTATGCCTTTTTAAGCTACTGCTCCATCTGCCTTCCCAGAAACCCTGCTGCTGTCTGCACCAGCATCCTTTCCGTATCCCCAAATACATCCTTTTCATTTTTTCCTATCAGGATTACTGCCCCTATGGCATCCCCGGCGCAGATGATCGGCTGCAGAATCTCTGCGCCTTCCATTTCTTTCTGGTTTGATATAACCGGAATGCTTCCTTTCTCTCCCGGCCGGAAGCATCTGGCTTCTCTGGCCGCGATACTCTCCTCCAGTTCTTTACTGATCTCTTTTCCTGCAATTTCTCTGCTTCCATGACCGGCTGCCGCAACCACCTGATCATGGTCTGTGATACAGGCAAGAAAGCCTGTTGTCTGTGCAAGAGCCTCCACATATTCCTTTGCAAATATACTCAGTTCTCCAATTGGAGAATATTTTTTTAAAATAATCTCTCCTTCTCTGTCTGTAAAAATCTCCAGAGGAGTTCCTTCCTTGATTCGTAAAGTCCGCCGTATTTCTTTCGGGATGACCACCCTTCCCAGGTCGTCGATCCTCCGTACGATTCCTGTAGCTTTCATATAAAAATTCCTCCATTTACTGTACTTTCCGATTCTGGAAATAGTATCTGTAAATGGAGGAATTTTATACCTGTTTCACACAAAAAAACTAAATTCTGTCAAAAACCCATCCCATAAAAGGTGAGAGAATGATCATAATCACCGAAAAGCTGAAAGAGCTTACAGATATCAATGTGGATCTCTGTTGAGAAGGTACTTTTTCATTTAAAATAATATCTGCTCTTACTTCCATAAAATCATCAAAAAATGCTGCCATAAACCCGCCTGCGATCACTATATATGGATTTCCGGGAACCAGAGATCCCAGTGCAGCTGCGATGCCGGAAATGCTGAATATCACAATCCCTCTGAATCTGAGCCGGGAACAATACTGTACCAGCTTTGCTCCAAGGGCAGCGCCCATCTGCATGAAAAACAACGACGGGCCAAGAAGCGACGGAGTCAGTCCTATTTCCGGAAGCTTTGCCTGAAGAAAAAACAAAAGCAGTGTAGAAACAGCTCCCACAAAAGAATTTACCAGGATCAGTCCCATAACCTTTGGATTTTTCCTTAAAAACAGAATACTTTCTGTTACACAGGCTTTGAAGCGCATTCTGATACCATCTTTGTCAGAAACAGACGGCTGTGCCATTTCACACAATCCCAAAGCTGTCACCACTCCAAATATACCAAAGACCACATCCAGACTATAGGCTTTCCGATAGCCCAGCATAAGGGAAAAACCTGCCAGAAGTGTGGAACAGGCTGTCCCAATCCGGTAGATCATCATTTCTGTGGCAGAAAAACGGTTATATTCTGATTCCTTCCCATAAGCTTTCAGGCTTTCATAAGCCAGCGCCTCTCTTGTCCCTGATGCCAGATTGTAGCTTAGCGCACTGATTCCTACTGCAATGGCAATACTCCAGAAGGATCGGGAAAAGATCATCGCCAGCGCTGACAGCAGAGACATGATCCTGCTCAGTACCATAACCTTTTTCCTTCCAATGACATCTGCCATAACGCCTGATGGAATCTCACCGGTTAAACTTACCACATGAAAAATTGCTTCCAGTATTCCAATCTGTCCGATGGAATATCCTCTCTGAGCCAGAAGCGCCACCCAGGCAGCATTTCCCAGCGCAAAGGATTCAAAAACCGCTGCCAGATACAGCTTTCTTATTTGTCTTTTATACATAAAAAAATCTCCTATTCTGTAAAATAAACACATGAATAAGAGATAGTAAACGTCTTTATAAAATTGCCGGATCTGCCTGAACCAGATCAGTAATTCCTAAAAAAGAGCGCACTATCCCTGTAAGCGTAAAAACTGCATCCATTTACAAGCTGAAGATTACATGTTTTCCACTTCATCCGTACTGCGCTCCTTTCTGATTTTCTTTAAATATTTCTGTGTCATGAGGCGCCGGATCTGACACCTCTGACACAGTTATTACTATATCACAGCATATTGCCAATGGCAAGAATTTATGCTTTTATTATCTTCATCTTTTCCAGTTTCCAGAACCCTCCCCGGAATTCCTCTGCTTCTATCTTCAGAGTATGCACCGGAGTTTTTCCGTAAAATCTGGAGGAGAAAACCACTTCTCCCTGATTCACATAAATTTCCACTGCCGAGGTGTCCGCAAGGATCCTGATATCCTTCACCTGTTCCACACAGGCATTTCGGCTGCTGCGTCCTGCCCCGGCCTCCTCATTCATTGTAAGAGTCAGAATTCCGTCTTTGTGCTCCAGTGTAAAGACATCTGTGAGAACCACCTTCACAGATCCTTTTTCCAACTGAAGCTCCAGATCAAAGGCTCCTTCTATCTCCACTTCTCTGTCCTCCTGAGACAGTTTCTTTTCCCAGCGGCGGAGATTCATAAGCTCTTCCACAGGATACTGGTATATTTTTCCGTTCTGGTATCTCAGTTCTCTTGGAACCGTCAGACAGTGCTGCCAGCCTTCTTCCAGAGTACGGTTCTGGTATTCCTCGTCCGCATCCGGCATTCCCATCCATCCAATAAGGAGCCTTCTGCCTTTCTGATCCAGAAAGGTCTGAGGGGCATAAAAATCGAATCCCATGTCCCATTCGCAGAAATCCTCAGCCTGAACTTTCTCCTCTTTCATCACGAAATATCCGGAAAGATAAATGTTCTGATAACGGTATTTTTCTCTTTTCACACCCTGGGGAGATACAGAAAGGATTTTCTGTCCATCCAGTTCAAACACATCCGGACATTCCCACATATATCCAAATGGCTTTTCTGTCGTCAGTTCTCCGTCAAATTCCCATTTTTTCAGATCTTCTGAACGATAAAACAGTACTGCTCCCTGATCATTTTTCTTTCTTCCTCCAAGTACCATGTGATATTGGTCATGTTCTTTCCATACCTTTGGATCCCGAATATGGCAGGTATAGTCTTCCGGATACTGGGAGGCAGGGATCACCTCCTCCTTCACGCCGAAACGGATCCCGTCTGTGCTCTCCACATGAATGGTACTGGTGATGCGTCCATTATTAATGTAATCATAATCTCCGTCCAGCTTTACATTCCCGGTATAAAAAAGATGCATGGTATCTTTCTCTGCCAGAGCAGAGCCGGAATAAACACCGTGACAGTCCATCGGGCTGTCCGGATAAAGGGGCACTCCCTCATATCTCCAGCTTACAAGATCCTCACTGGAATAATGTCCCCAGAATTTCAGTCCTCCCTTTACCTCAAAAGGAGAATACTGAAAGAACACATGATATCTTCCCTTATAATAACACAGTCCGTTCGGATCGTTCAGCCAGCCGGCCGGAGGCATCAGATGATGGGTCAGCCGGTGAGGAAAAAGATCTCTCTCCATAAATTTTGTTTCTTCGATCTTTCTAATCTCTTCTGCAAGAACCTTTGTCAGTGTACTCATTATTTTATCAGCTCCAGTACATGATCTTTGTAATCTACTTTTCCTGTTTTCAGGACTTTTACGTCCTGATATTCGTCTGTATTGGTTACGATCAGAGGAGTTGTTACATCGTAGCCTTCCTCTTTGATCCTGTCCATATCAAAGGTGATCAGAAGCTGTCCTGCCTTTACATGATCGCCTTCACTTACATGAGTTTCATAATATTTACCGCCAAGCTCTACCGTATTTACTCCAATGTGGATCAGAAGCTCCGCACCGTTGTCTGCTTTCAGCCCAATAGCATGTTTTGTATCAAAAACAGTTTCTACCACCGCATTACAGGGTGCTTTTACCTGACCCTTTTCCGGAATCACAGCAACTCCTTTTCCAAGGACTTCTGCTGCAAAGGTTTCATCCTTTACCTGAGCCATAGGAATTGCTGTGCCTTCCAGAGGGCTGAAAAGAAGGGGGGATTCCGATTCACTGTCTGATTTTGTTATTATTTCTGCTGTTTCTTTTTTCTGTTCTTTTTCTTCATCTTTATATCCAAACATCCAGGTAAGTGCAAATGACACACCTACGGAAACTGCCATCATAAGAAGATATGCCACCGGCTGGTTCAGGCAAAGCAGAATACCAAAAATTCCTGTTACACCGGTTCCTGTTGCGCCAAGTCCGGTAATGGAAGCTGCCAGCGCGCCGCAGGCGCCGCCGATACATGCGGTAATAAAAGGTTTCCCGAAACGAAGATTGACACCGAAGATCGCCGGCTCAGTAATTCCCATGCAGGCGCTTAATGCTGAAGGAACTGCCATAGATTTAATCTTCTGATCTTTTGTTTTAAGGGCAACTGCAAGAGCTGCGCCGCCCTGGGCCAGATTTGCTGCAGATGCCAGAGGAAGCCAGAATGTCATTCCAAATTTGGCAATCTGTCCCAGATCGATGATCGTGTACATGTGATGGACACCGGCTACTACTGTTGGCGCATAAAAAGCTCCCATGATAAAGCTTCCAATTCCGAAAGGCAGAGCAATCAGCCACTGTACGCCGTCCAGAAGTCCATTCTCAACTGTTACAAATACCGGTCCGATAATAGAAAGTGTTAAGTAACCTGTCACAAAAACACTGACAAGAGGTGTCACAAAAAGATCCAGCATAGCAGGAACTACTTTATGAAGACGTTTTTCAATCTGCGCCAGCACCCACACAGCGATCACTACCGGGATCACGTGCCCCTGATAGCCTACCATATCAATGGAATAAAGCCCGAACCATACTTTCTGGGTAGCCTGTACTCCTTCTGTTGCAACTGTCCATGCATTCTGCAGATTGGGATGGATCATAATCATACCGATTACTGCTGCCAGGTAGGGATTCGCTCCAAAAACCTTACCTGCACTGTATGCAATAAGGATTGGCAGGAATGTATAGGCGGTGTTGCTGAAAATCTGCGCAAACGTATAAATAGATCCGCTTGTATTAATATCCAGGAATCCATTATTTACCATAAAGTTCAGGGCTTCCATGATACCCATAAGGAAACCGCTGGCAACAATAGCCGGAATGATCGGAACAAAAATATCTCCCAGCGTCTTGATCAGTCTCTGGAAAGGATTTGCCTTTGACGCCGCCACCTTTTTCAGTTCTTCCTTGCTGCTTTCGGAAATCCCGGCGATTCTGATAAATTCATCATAAACCTTATTGACAACTCCTGTTCCCAGAATGATCTGCATCTGCCCCTGGGCAAAGAATACACCCTTTACTCCATCGATGTTTTCTACTGCATCCTTGTCTGCTTTGCTGTTGTCTGCGATCACAAGACGCAGACGTGTGGCACAGTGTGCTGCGGAAATAATATTGTCTTTTTTCCCTACGTGATCGTAGATCTCCTGGGCTGTTTTTTTGTAGTCCATAGCTTCCTCCTTTTCTCTTTCCCTTTATTATGTTATCGTTTCCATATAATATTT
>NZ_CABVDF010000116.1:0-8680 GCF_902497045.1 uncultured Blautia sp.
GTGGAAACGGGAAGGTACTTGCTGTTCTTAATATTTTTTATTATTTTAAAAAAATCAAAAAAAGTGCTTGCAATCCGTATGCTTTGGTGCTACACTATAATGCGAACGCGCTATGAGTGCGTCCGTAACTGCAGATTCAAGTCGAAACTACGAGAGGAGGATTTCCAGTGAAAGTAAGATCATCTGTAAAACCGATCTGTGAGAAATGCAAGATCATCAAAAGAAAAGGATCTATCAGAGTAATCTGTGAAAATCCAAAACACAAACAGCGCCAGGGCTAATGCCGGTAGTTTGTGAAACGTGCGGCTGCAGTTTGATACACCCGGAAGGGTTGTTCGGACTGTTTGAATTTTTTATCAAAGCATGTATTGCCTAATACCGAGAGGCAACAGCAGCTTAATCAGCTGCAATTTCGGAAAGGCTGTCTTACGCCAAAGACGGCTGGGTGTTTTACCGAGGCACCCCAATTAGGAAACTAGAAACAGGAAGCATATCTGGAGATTCACCCCATTTCACCTTGCGGGAGCAAGTGGTGTACACAGAAGGCTTTCAAAACAGAAAATGGAGGAAACAGTACATGGCTCGTATAGCTGGTGTAGACTTACCAAGAGAAAAACGTATTGAAATCGGCCTTACCTATATTTATGGTATCGGCAGACCAAGCGCAGACAAAATCCTTGCGCAGGCAAATGTAAATCCTGACACACGTGTCAGAGATCTTACTGATGATGAAGTAAAGAGAATCAGCGCTGTCATTGATGAAACAATGATGGTAGAAGGTGATCTTCGTCGTGAAATCGCTCTGAATATCAAGAGACTGCAGGAAATCGGATGCTACAGAGGAATCCGTCATCGTAAAGGACTTCCGGTTCGTGGTCAGAAGACTAAGACTAATGCAAGAACACGCAAAGGTCCGAAGAGAACAGTAGCAAACAAGAAAAAATAATTCGTAACATATAGTATATTTCAAATAAAGGAAAGCGTAGGTTAGTTTTAAAATGGCAAAAGCAACCAGAAAAACGACAACAAAACGTCGTGTCAAGAAAAACGTTGAACACGGACAGGCACATATCCAGTCTTCTTTCAATAACACAATCGTTACTCTGACTGATAGCGAAGGAAACGCTCTTTCATGGGCAAGTGCCGGTGGTCTGGGATTTAGAGGTTCAAGGAAATCTACTCCTTATGCAGCGCAGATGGCAGCAGAGACTGCAACAAAAGCTGCTCTTATCCATGGATTAAAAACTGTTGATGTTATGGTAAAAGGACCGGGATCAGGCCGTGAAGCTGCAATTCGTGCACTTCAGGCATGTGGTCTTGAAGTAACAAGTATCCGTGACGTAACACCGGTTCCGCATAACGGATGCCGTCCACCAAAACGCAGAAGAGTCTAATTAAGGAGGAAGCTTGAAATGGCAGTAAACAGAGTGCCTGTACTGAAAAGATGCAGATCCCTTGGTCTGGATCCAATTTACTTAGGAATTGATAAAAAATCCACAAGACAGTTAAAACGTGCAAACAGAAAAATGTCTGAGTACGGTTTACAGTTAAGAGAAAAACAGAAAGCAAAATTCATCTACGGTGTTCTTGAGAAACCTTTCCGTAACTACTACAAGAAAGCAGACAGAATGCCGGGCCAGACAGGTGAAAACCTGATGGTTATGCTTGAGACAAGACTTGATAACGTGATCTTCCGTATGGGATTTGCAAGAACAAGACGTGAAGCTCGTCAGATCGTTGACCACAAGCACGTACTTGTAAACGGTAAATGTGTAAACATTCCGTCTTACCTTGTAAAAGCCGGAGACACAATCGAGATTAAAGAAAAATGCAAAGGTTCCGAAAGATACAAAGGAATCCTGGAAGTAACAGGCGGAAGACTTGTTCCGGAGTGGCTTGATGTAAATCAGGATGCTCTCAGCGGAACTGTAAAAGAGCTTCCAAACAGAGAAGTAATTGATGTACCTGTAGACGAGATGCTTATCGTCGAGCTGTACTCTAAGTAAAGCATAGAAGTTAAGGTGCAACTGAGCTTTTATGCGATCCCCAAACAATGCCAAGGCATAGTTTGGGGATACTACATTAAAAGTATGACGCAGCTTTCCAGAAGGAGGGAGCCTTATAGTGTTTGATTTTAATAAACCAAAAATCGAAATTACCGAAATATCCGAAGATAAGAAATTTGGCAGATTCGTAGTGGAACCGCTGGAAAGAGGTTATGGTACTACCCTTGGCAATTCTCTCAGAAGAATTATGCTGTCTTCCCTCCCGGGAGCAGCTGTAAGCCAGGTGAAGATCGATGGCGTACTGCATGAATTCAGTTCTATCCCAGGTGTAAAAGAGGACGTTTCAGAGATTATCATGAATCTGAAAAGCCTTGCGATCAAAAATACAAGCTCTGACAATGAACCAAAGACCGCATACATTGAGTGTGAGGGAAAAGGTGTTGTGACAGCTGCTGATATCCAGACAGATCAGGATATTGAGATCATGAACCCGGATCAGGTTATCGCAACTCTGAATGGCGGTAAGGACTGCAGACTTGCTATGGAACTTACCATTACCAGAGGACGTGGATATGTAAGTGCTGATAAAGGGAAAACAGATGACATGCCTATTGGCGTTATTGCTGTAGATGCCATCTATACACCGGTTGACAGAGTGAATATGGTTGTAGAAAACACCCGTGTAGGTCAGGTGACAGACTATGATAAGTTGACACTTGATGTATTCACAAATGGTACTCTGGACCCGGATGAGGCAGTCAGCCTTGCTGCAAAAGTATTAAGTGAACATTTAAGCCTGTTCATTGATCTTTCTGAAAATGCGAAGACCGCTGAGGTCATGATCGAAAAAGAAGACAATGAGAAGGAAAAAGTCCTGGAAATGAGCATTGACGAGCTTGAGCTGTCTGTTCGTTCCTATAACTGCCTGAAGAGAGCAGGAATCAATACAGTAGAGGAGCTGTGCAACAGAACTTCTGAAGATATGATGAAAGTTCGTAACCTTGGACGCAAGTCTTTAGAAGAAGTTCTTGCAAAACTGAAAGAACTGGGCCTGCAGCTTCAGCCTACAGAGGAGTAAAATACTTCTAGTTTATAATATTACAGCGGGGTGCCAAAGCATCAGGGCAGTAAGACCGAACAAGCGTGTTCTGATGTCCCGCAGATGGAGGAAAATATCATGGCAAAATATAGAAAATTAAGCAGAACATCTGATCAGAGAAAAGCTCTGTTAAGAAACCAGGTAACAAACCTTCTGTATCACGGACAGATCCGTACTACTGAAGCAAAAGCAAAAGAGATCCGCAAGATCGCTGAGGGACTTATTGCTATGGCAGTTCGCGAGAAAGACAACTTTGAGACAGTTACTGTAACTGCTAAAGTTGCTCGTAAAGACGCTGAAGGCAAGAGAGTAAAAGAAGTCGTAGACGGCAAGAAGAAAACTGTATACGATGAAGTTCAGAAAGAGATCACAAAAGATGCTCCTTCCAGACTTCACGCTCGTCGTCAGATGGCAAAAGTTTTCTATCCTGTAAAAGAAGTACCGGCTAAGGCTGCTGGTAAGAAGAAAAACACAAAAGACATCGACATGGTTAAGAAAATGTTTGATGAGATCGCTCCAAAATATGTGGGACGTAACGGTGGATATACAAGAATCGTTAAGATCGGACCGCGTAAGGGCGATGCTGCTATGGAAGTACTGATCGAGTTAGTATAATCCATAATGAATATCTGGGATATCCGCATTTTACGGATATCCCTTTTTGTGTTTATGAATACGCGGCCAGGTGCATAATGTGAAAATAAAAGAATCACTGTTACTGTTTACATGGTACTGCTGTTTCTGTGAATGGAGTGAACAGTAAATAAGCGCTGGCAGGACAGTCATGGAAGAGAAGTTTCTGTTGATAAATAAAAGAAATTATCGTACAATCATTACGGTAGTATTTTTCAGCAGACAGGAGATACTATCATTAAGTGCAGAGAACTGGATAAACAATTTTGATAAAGGACAAAATACATGAAAATAAGAAGAATTGCAGCAATCTGGGCGGCAAAAACCGCAGGATTTATCTGTAAAAAAATGGGCAGACAGGGAGTAACGTGGGCTGGAAAAATCGCTCTTAAAATTTATCCCCCCATTTTGAAAGAACTGGCAGCAGAGGTAAGGAAGGATATCTTTGCAGTCTGTGGTACAAATGGAAAGACAACTACGAATAATATGCTGTGTGCAGCTCTGGAAGCAGAAGGACAGAAAGTGATCTGTAACCATACAGGTTCCAACATGCTGAATGGTGTTGTTGCAGCTTTCGTGCTGGGAGCCAGGCTAAACGGACATATGGATGCGGACTATGCCTGTATTGAAGCTGATGAAGCATCTACCAAATATATTTTTCCGCAGATCCGTCCGGACTATATGGTCCTGACTAATCTGTTCCGTGATCAGCTGGACCGGTATGGGGAAATTGACATTACCATGAATATTCTGGAAACTATGATACGGTCTGTGCCGGAAATGAAAGTGATCGTAAACGGAGACGATGCCCTTTCTGCATATCTTGCCATGGACAGTGGTAATCCTTGTATTTTTTACGGAATCAGCCAGCCGGTGATGAAAAATGATACAAATGAAATTCGTGAAGGCCGTTTCTGTAAGCGATGTGGAGAAAAACTTCAGTACAGTTTTTATCATTACAGTCAGCTGGGAGATTATTGCTGCCCTCAGTGCGGCTTTAAGCGTCCCGGACTGGATTTTAACGCAGAAGATGTAATGGTGGGAGACAGACTTTCTTTTCGTGTAGAAAACAGGCTCATCTCAGCGAATTATAAGGGATTCTATAATGTATATAATATCCTTGCTGCTTATGCGGGAGTGCGGACTGCAGGAATGACAGGAGAGCACTTTACGGATATGCTGAAGAAATTCAATCCGGAAAACGGACGTATGGAGCAGTTTCGTATTCAGGGAACAGGGATCACTCTGAATCTGGCAAAGAATCCGGCAGGTTTTAATCAGAATATTTCTGCTGTAATGCAGGACACTGCGCCAAAAGATGTGATCATTGCGATCAATGATAATGCACAGGATGGAATTGATATTTCATGGCTTTGGGATGTGGATTTTGACCGTTTTGGTGAAGACAGCATTAAAAGTATTACGGTCAGTGGTATTCGCTGTCAGGATATGCGTTTAAGACTGAAGTATGTGGATATTCCGTCAGAACTTGAACCGGATGTGGAAAAAGCTGTAAGAGATAAAATCAAAGACGGAACAGGCAATCTGTATGTACTTGTAAATTATACGGCGCTGTACAGTACCAGAAATATCCTGAAGAAATTGGAGGGCGGGCAGAAATGAAACTGACGATAGGACATTTATATCCAGATCTGCTGAACCTTTATGGAGACAGGGGCAATATTCAGTGCCTGATGAAGAGATGTCAGTGGAGAGGAATCGAGGCAGAGACAATTTCGTTTGAATTAAATGACAGGATTGATTTTTCCGGACTTGATATTGTCCTTCTGGGAGGAGGATCCGACCGGGAGCAGATGATTGTCTGCGAAAAGTTAAAGGAAATCCAGGAAGATTTTAAAAAATATGTAGAGTCGAATGGCGTTGTGATCGCTATCTGCGGAGGATATCAGCTTCTGGGAAAATATTACAAGACGGATCAGGGGATGATTAACGGGCTGGATCTTGTGGATATGTATACAGAGCAGGGAGACGGAAGGCTTATTGATAATATTGTGTTGAAAAGCGAGCTTTTTGATATGCCGATTGTAGGATTTGAAAATCATGGAGGAAGAACCTGCATTAAAGAGAATCAGCCTTTGGGCAAGGTTCTGTCAGGAGCGGGTAATGATGGTGTTTCCGGTTACGAGGGCGTGATTTACAAAAATGTGATAGGAACATATCTGCATGGACCGCTGCTTCCGAAAAATCCACAGCTTGCAGACTGGCTGATCCTCCGGGCACTGCAAAAAAAATACGGAGCAGAGGTGGAACTGACCGAACTGGATGATACCCAGGAAAAGGAAGCGAATGATTATATTTACAAAAGGTTTGTGAAATAATACTTGCAATAGAAAATAGCTGACGTTATAATGAAGCCATGAAGCGGTTGAGACCGCTTTCAATTGAAAGTTGAAAGGAGTTGCTATTATGCAGAAATATGTATGTGAACCATGCGGATATGTATATGATCCTGAAATCGGGGATCCGGACAGCGGAATCGAGCCGGGTACTGCATTTGAAGATATTCCTGAAGATTGGGTGTGCCCGATCTGTGGAGTAGGCAAGGATGAGTTTGTACCGGAGGATTAAGTAACCGGTCATGAAGGTGCCGAAAGCAAGATGCTTTTGACACCTTCTGTTTTTATGTATATGGAGAATATGACTGCCTGTGGCAGTTTGTTTTGTTCTAGATGAAAAGAAGCGTATTATAGTTTCGGAACCTTTTGACAGAAAGGAATGTATCATGAAAAGAAAAACAGCAGTTGTTTTACTGGGATCCCTGACAATACTGACCGCTTTTTCAGGGTGCGGAAATAACGAAGCAACAGAAGCGGCCAGTGAAAGCGCGCAGACAGAGGATGAAGGTACAGGAGACGATGCAGAGATGCAGGCGGCTCTTGAGGAAGAAGAGGAGCAGAAGGAAAAAGAGGAAGAAAAAGAAACGAAGAAAGACACAGAAGAAACAAAGGAAGCTGAAGAGGAAGAGGCAACTTCAGAGGCAGAGGAATCAGAGGAGGAAGATTCCAATCAGGTGGCAGTTTTGTTCCCTGATGAAAATAACTGGGCTGATGATGCATATGAACTTGAGCAGAATCTTGCAGAAGATGGATATGAACCTATGGTTTTTTATGCAGAAGGCGATGGATCCAAACAGGTATCCCAGATCCAGGAAATGCTTGCTGCAGAGGTTAAGGCATTTATCATAGCTCCGGTGGACCCGTATGGGCTTACGGATGCACTGGCTCCTGTTAAGGAGGCAAAAATTCCGGTATTTTCTTATGACCAGCTGATTATGGATACCAATGCTGTAAAATATTATACCACCTTTGGCGGACGTCAGGCCGGAAATATGATCGCAGAAGAAATTATAGAAAAAGAAGAGCTTGAGAAGCTTCGTGAGGAAAAAGGTACAAAAACTATAGAATTTCTTATGGGTTCTCTGGATAACACCCAGGCTCTGTTTCTGTATAATGGAGTAATGGAAATTCTTCAGCCTTATCTGGACGATGGAACTCTTGTGTGTACATCAGGAAAAGTAAGCTTTGATGATACAGGGATCCTCAGATGGAGCCGGGAGTCAGCAGAAACAAGATTTCGGGAAATACTGGAAAATTCTTATGAAGAGGGAAAACAGCCGGACATTATCTGTACAGGATTTGACCAGGCGGCACTGGCTGCAGTGGAGGTACTGGAAGAAAGAGGTGTGGTTCCCGGAAGTGAAATGTGGCCGATGATCACAGGTGTGGAATGTGAACCGGAAGCAGTAAAAGCCGTAGCTTCCGGAAAAATATCCTTTAGTCTTTTTATGGATTACAGACTTCTTGCAGATGCCTGCGAGCAGATGGTCCATCAATGCCTTAACGGAGAAGAGGATCCGGAGGTAAATGATTATGAGCAGTATGATAATGGTGTAAAGATCATCGGAACATATTTATGCGAACCTCAGATCATTGATGGAGATAATTATGAAATCCTTATTGACAATGGGTATTATGATGAAGAAGAGATACGTCCGGAGGCAACTCCAACGCCAACATTGGAACCTACGTCCACACCTGTTCCGGACCCAACTGTAACACCTGAACCCACTGAAGAGCCTGAGTCAGAAGAAGAGGCAGAGCCGACCCCTACACAAAAACCTCGGATTACATTAAGAGGAAGCAAATAAATTACCTTTGTGCAGAGATGAGAAAATATGATTTTCTGTCCAGCAGGCTTAGATGCATATAAAAAAGACAGATCACCGTGTTTTGTGAAAATTCCGCAGATAAAGAAAATTCACAAGACACAGGATCTGTCTTTTTGTATGCATCCTCTGTAAAAACAAAAGACAAAAAGCAAGCGGCAGCAGATATTTTATCTGAAGGTCAGAGAATCATCTGTCATGGAATCGATGATGGCCAGTGATTCCAGACGTACGCCCATTTCGCGGATGGTCTGTCCTCCGGTCTGGAAGCCTTTCTCGATGACGATTCCGGCGCCTTCCAAAACTGCACCGGATTCTTTTACGATTTCGATCAGTCCCATCAGAGCACATCCGTTGGCAAGAAAATCATCGATCAGCAGTACATGGTCTTCAGGTCCAAGAAATTTCTTGGACAGTATCACATCATATACTTTCTTGTGGGTAAAAGATTCCACTTTGGAGCAGTACATTTCTCCGTCCAGATTCAGGCTCTGTGCTTTTTTTGCAAAAATTACCGGTACATTAAAATACTGGGCTGCAATACAGGCAATTCCGATACCGGAGGCCTCAATAGTAAGGATTTTGGTAATGGGACAGTCGGCAAAACGCTTTTTAAATTCTTTGCCGATTTCGTTGATCAGAGTGATATCCATCTGATGATTTAAAAAACTGTCTACTTTTAAAATATTTCCCGGCTTTACAATTCCGTCTTTCAGAATACGATCTTTTAAAAGCTGCATAATGTTTCTCCTTTGA
>NZ_CABVDF010000117.1:0-8582 GCF_902497045.1 uncultured Blautia sp.
CCCAATAGATTCTGACGAATAATATCCTTTTCTCCTTTAACAAGAAGATTAATATTATTCGCTCCTGCTGCCAGCCTGCTCAGGTTATCCGGAGTGTCACTGGCAACCAGTTTTCCATGAGAAATGATCAGTACATAATCACAGACAGCACTGACTTCCGACAGAATATGTGAGCTTAATATTACCGTATGTTTTTGCTTCAGACTTTTGATCAGATCACGTATTTCAATGATCTGTTTAGGGTCCAGACCAACGGTAGGTTCATCCAGAATGATCACTTCCGGATAGCCTAAAATAGCCTGAGCAAGACCAACTCTCTGGCGATAGCCCTTAGAAAGATTCTTGATCAGACGATTCTTCATATCTGTTATTTTTACCATATCCATGACTTCTTCTATCATGGCTTTCTTTTTATCTTTTGGGATTTTTTTCAGATCCGCTGCGAATTTCATATATTCCAGAACGGTCATATCGAAATAGAGAGGCGGCTGCTCCGGAAGATATCCGATGCATTTTTTTGCCTTTTCCGGCTCTTCCAGAATATCATATCCATCTATGGATACGGTGCCTTCTGTAGAGGCAATATAGCCGGTAATCATATTCATTGTAGTAGATTTCCCTGCACCATTCGGCCCCAGAAATCCATAAATTTTCCCTTTCTCTATTTGAAAAGAAAGGTGGTCAACTGCTGTATGATCGCCATACTTTTTGACCAGATTTTTGACTTCAATCACTGAATTTCTCCTCCTTTTATCACTGATAAGAGAAGATGTTTCCAGACGAAACAGAGATAGGGGGAGTCCGGAAACATCTTCTTATAAAACAGATCATCATCTGTCTGCTTCATGAATATTTTATGAAAAAAATGTGATAAAAGTAGGGGTATTATGTGAGGATTTTGTGAAACTAAATCAAAGGTTCCTTCAGCGGTGTACCTGCCTTCCTGGGATATTTGCCCGGTGTTGCCTTTATCTTTTCGATCACCACCAGAGATCTCTGTATTTCAGAATCCGGAAGCTGGAAATAAACTACATCTCTGATTTTTCCGCCAAGGATCTTTACTGCCTTTTCCGCCTGCTCCACTTCCTCCTGCACCGTACCGGATTTATAAGAAATAAAGCTTCCGCCCGGTTTCACATAAGGAAGACAATATTCAGAAAGTGTTGCAAGATTGGAGACGGCTCGTGATACGCACAGATCAAAGCTTTCTCTGTAGGCCTTATTTTTGGCAAATTCCTCTGCTCGTCCGTGAATAGCCGTAATATCTGTCAGCTTCAGAAGTGCAAAGGTCTCCTCCAGGAAATTCACTCTTTTTTTCAGGGAATCCAAAAGGCAGGCTTCCAGATGCGGGAAGGCTATCTTCAGGGGAACTCCGGGGAATCCAGCTCCTGTACCTATATCCATCACACGCTTTACATTCTTCATATCCACAGCCTTGACACAGGCAAGGCTGTCCAGAAAGTGCTTTACAAGGACCTCCTGAAATTCCGTGATCCCGGTAAGGTTCATGACTTTATTTTTTTCTACCAGATACTCATAAAAAACAATAAACTGCTGCCTCTGCTCCTCATTTAATGAGATGCCCATTTCCTGGCAGCCCTGATCCAAAATCGTCAGATCGTATGCCATATTCTTTTCCTCAACCCTTTCTTCTGTACTGTTCCAGATATATAAGAAGCACAGAAATATCTGCCGGAGAAACTCCTGATATCCTGGATGCCTGTCCGATAGAGATCGGTCTGTATGCCTCCAGCTTTTGTCTGGCTTCGATCCTCAGACTTCCCACCTTCTCATAATCCAGATCTTCCGGTATCTTCTTTGCTTCCAGCTTTTTAAACTGCTCTACCTGCTTCATCTGGCGCTTAATATAGCCTTCATATTTCAGATTGATCTCCACCTGCTGCTTCACATCCCATGGCAGCTCCGGACGGTTTTTATCAATAGGAGCAACATCTTCGTAGGTAAGCTCCGGTCTTCTGATCAGCTCGGCAACCGTAGTCCCTGATTTCAGAAGCGTACTTTTCTTTTCTTCCAGAAGTGCCTGAACCTCCGGTGTTCCTCCTATGGTGGTATGCTCGGTACGTTTTATTTCTTCCTGGATCGCCTTTTCTTTTTCCAGGGTTTTCTGATAAGTTTCCTCATCGATCAGACCTGCTTCATATCCCTTTTTCCTCAGACGGAGATCTGCATTATCCTGCCGGAGAAGAAGACGATATTCCGCACGGCTTGTCATCATTCGGTAAGGCTCATGGTTTTCTTTTGTTACCAGGTCATCGATCAGAACGCCTATATATGCCTCTGAACGGTCCAGCACAAGCATTTCTCTGCCTTTCAGTTCCATGGACGCATTAATACCGGCAATAAGGCCCTGTGCGGCTGCCTCCTCATATCCTGAGCTGCCGTTAAACTGTCCGGCGCTGAACAGTCCTTTGATATTTTTAAATTCCAGAGTCGGATAAAGCTGTCTGGGGTTAATACAGTCATACTCGATCGCATAAGCATTTTTTACAATTCTTGCATGTTCCAGACCGGGAACGGAATGGTACATGGCATCCTGTACATCCTCCGGAAGAGAACTGGACATTCCTCCAATATACATTTCGTTGGTATAAAGTCCCTCCGGCTCAATAAATACCTGATGTCGGTTTTTATCTGCAAATCTGACCACCTTATCCTCAATGGACGGACAATATCTGGGGCCGGTTCCCTCTATCGTGCCGGAATAAAGTGGAGAACGATCCAGGTTGCTGCGAATGATTTCATGTGTTTTTTCATTTGTATAAGTCAGCCAGCAGGATTTCTGAGGGATCTGCACGGTTTCCGGATCCGTAGAAAAGGAAAACGGAACTACTCTCTCATCGCCAAACTGTTCTTCCATTTTGGAATAATCGATACTGTTTCCTGCAATACGGGCCGGTGTTCCTGTTTTGAACCGGAAAATCTCGATTCCCAGTTCCTTCAGGGAATCTGTCAGATAATTGGCTGCCTGCAGACCATTAGGGCCTGTATAATCACTGACATCACCGTAAATACATCGTGCCTTCAGATACGTTCCTGTACACAGGATCACCGCCCTGCAATGGTAAACAGCCCCTGAATAAAGCTGTACGCCCGTAATCCTTCCCTCTTCCACAAGAAGCTTAGTAACCTCTCCCTGACGGATGGTAAGATTTTCCTGATTTTCTAACGTTTTTCGCATTTCATTGCTGTAAGCCTGCTTATCTGCCTGTGCTCTCAGAGAATGGACTGCCGGTCCTTTTGATTTATTCAGCATTTTGGACTGGATAAATGTTTTATCTACATTTTTTCCCATTTCACCGCCCAAAGCATCAATTTCTCTTACCAAGTGCCCTTTGGAACTCCCTCCGATATTCGGATTACAGGGCATTAGAGCAATGCTGTCTACACTAACAGTAAACATTACTGTATCAAATCCAAGACGCGCACCTGCAAGTGCAGCCTCGCAGCCTGCATGTCCCGCGCCTACCACTACAATATCACAATATTTTTCCAGCCTTTTTTCACTCATCTGTCATGTCCTCCTTACTTGCCCACGCAGAACTTGGAAAAAATCTCATTTACCAGATCTTCTCCAAGACTTTCTCCAAGAATCCTCCCCAGAGCCTCGTAAGCTCCCATAAGATCAATGGAAAAAAAGTCCTCAGGCATTCCTGCTTCAATGCTCTCTGTAACCATTTCCAGACTCTTTTCTGCCTCCTCCAGAGCTGTCTTATGCCTTGCATTTGTAATGTAGACCTCATCATCAAAGGAGATTTCTCCCTGGAAAAACATTTCCCTGATAGATTTTTCCAGATCTTCTATCCCCGTTTCCTCCACTACAGAAACAGGAATTACCTGGCTTCCGGTTTTTTCCCTGAGTCTTCCCATATCCACTGCCGAAGCAAGGTCTGTTTTATTATAGATCACAATACTTTTTCTTCCTCTCAGAAGGTCCATGATCTCCTTGTCATTTTCATCCAAAGGCTGAGACGAGTCCACCACATACAGGATCAGATCTGCCTTTTCTGCCATCTGACGCGCCTTTTCCACACCGATTTTTTCAACTACATCCTCTGTTTCCCGGATCCCTGCAGTATCAATGATTCTGAGACTGATCCCATGAAGAGAAATATATTCCTCCAGCGTATCTCTTGTTGTTCCTGCGATCTCTGTAACAATCGCCCTGTCTTCTCCTACCAGAAAGTTCAAAAGAGAGGATTTTCCGGCATTTGGCTTTCCAAGAATAACGGTACGGATTCCCTCCTGTATCATCTTTCCGTCATCTGCGGATTTTAACAGCTTCTGAACCTTTTTCTTCTGTTCTTCTGCCACTTCCAGAAGCTCCTGAGGATATCCTTCCAGATCAAAGTGCTCCGGATCATCCAGAGCTGTTTCTATATAAGCAATATGATGGAGAAGCTTTCCACGGATTTCTTTTACTGCACGGAGCACAGACCCCTTCAGCTGCTCAACAGAGCTTTTCAGAGCCACCTCACTTTTTGCCTGGATCACATCCATAACCGCCTCTGCCTGAGAAAGATCCAGCCTTCCGTTCAGAAATGCACGCTTAGTAAACTCTCCCGGCTCTGCCACCTGGGCTCCGTTTTTTAATACTGTCTCCAGAACTCTTTTCATGGCATAAACACCGCCGTGACAGTCGATTTCCACTGTATCTTCACCGGTATATGTTTTCGGCCCCCGCATGACCATTACAAGAACTTCATCCACTGTTTCATCTCCGTCATAAATATATCCATAGTGGATGGTATGGGTCTTTACTTCTTTTATATTTTTTCTGCCGTTTTTGGAACGGTAGATCCTTGCGATCACATTCATGGCATCTTCACCGCTGATCCGTACAATTCCGATACCGGAAGCACTCATAGCAGTGGAGATTGCTGCTATCGTAGTCTCCATAATTGTTTTTCCTCCTAAAAAAAATGTTATCCCGGGAAAAAGCCTACGTCAAGTCCGTATTATTCACGCTTTCACCTAGAATAACATTTTTTGTAAGATGTATCTACATCTTAATATCTTTTTAATTTTACAACTACATGACGATAAGGTTCTTCGCCCTCACTTACCGTCTCCACAAATTTATTACCCTGAAGAGCAGAATGGATAATTCTTCTTTCGTATGGGTTCATTGGTTCAAGAACAACCGGTTTTCTGGTTTTCTTTACCTTGTAGGCAATTCCTCTTGCCAGATTTTCCAGTGTCTCTTTTCTTCTTCTGCGGTAATCTTCTGTATCCAGTTTTACACGAATGTAAGTGGATTTTCCTTTATTTACCACAAGACTGGTAAGATACTGCAGGGAATCAAGAGTCTGTCCTCTTTTTCCAATGAGGATACCCATATCCTGACCTTCAAAATCAACCTCAAGACAACCGTCTTTTGTATTATATTTGGATGTGATCTGAACCTCTCCCAGATCCATGGAAGTAAATACTTCTTTCAGAAATACAAGAGCTCTTTCTTCAATATCTTTAATTTCTTCCGGATCAGAAATTATCTCGATCTCTCTTGCCGGTTTTTCTTTTTGAATCTTTTCTTTTGGTTCTCTTACCGGTTTTTCACGGAAAGTTTTTTCCTTTGCAGGCTTCGGCAGTTTTTCTTTAGGCTCTTCTGCTTTCTCTTTAACCTCTTTTGCCGGTTCTTCCTTTCTTTCCGGTTTATAAGAAGGTTTTGCATTCTGTCTGGATACCTGCTTCGGCGCTTTTTTCTCTTCTTTAAAGGAATCAAGCTTTACTGAATCTACAATTTTCTCAATTTCAGCATCCTCTGCAGCTTCCTGAAGTCTGCGTACCTTAATAATCGCAGGCTTGCTTCCGAATCCAAAGAACCCGGAGCTTCCTTCAGAAACTACCTGAATCTCTAACTGATCACTGGATACGCCCAGCTCAATACACGCTTTTGTGATTGCTTCATTTTTCGTTTTTGCCGAAAACTGAACATACTCTTCCATCGTTACCCCTCCGTTCCTTCTTATTATTTCTTCTTGTTTCTCTCATCGAAGCTTCTTACAAGATTTGCTTTTGCTGTGATACTGTCCGGTTTGGCGTTTGCTGCCTTCTTATAGGACTCTTCCACTTTTCTTGCACGTTCTGCTTCCGGAGAACCGCTGTTTCCTTTATCGATCTTATTGATATTTTTTACACTCTGATGAGCCTGATTAGTGATCTTCTGAGGAGGAAGGCCTGCTTTTGCTCTCTTCTCTTCAATCTTCTTCATATTCTCATTGATCAGAACTTCAATATCCATCTTATTCAAATGACGGTTGATCAGAACCTGCTGCACACTTCGCACAACTGCACTGAATATCCAGTAAATACCAAGACCTACAGGGAAT
The DNA here is from genome assembly GCF_902497045.1 of uncultured Blautia sp. Classification (NCBI taxonomy): domain Bacteria; kingdom Bacillati; phylum Bacillota; class Clostridia; order Lachnospirales; family Lachnospiraceae; genus Blautia; species uncultured Blautia sp. The sequence continues at coordinate 6,351 of NZ_CABVDF010000117.1, forward strand.
GTAAAACAGAAAAATGCAGACATCAGAGGCATTACCATATTCATAGTCTTCATGGAATTTGCCATCGGATTGCTGTCATCATTATTCTGCGCTGCCTGAGGCATCAGTTTCAGGTTCAACACCTGAGTTCCCCATGAAAACAGCGGAATCAGAAGCGCAACTACTGCAAGAAGAATGGATCCGCCTACAAATGCAGCCTTAATATAGTTCCACGGCATTTCCGCAATGTTCAGTCCAAGGAAATTCTGCATATGGGAAATTTCTGCCGCTGTGCTGTCGATTGCCTGAGAAAATCCTGCAAACTGCTTCATATCTCCCAGTTTTTCCCACTGTGCAGGAGAAAGTGCATACAAAAAGTCAATAACGGAGTTTGAGGTTGCAGTACTTCCATCAAGAATCAGACGAACACGGGTCATCTTGTTGTCTGTAATAAAATCCTGAAGAATATTTGTGTATCCGCTTACACCGATGATCTGAGATGCCACACCATCAAGTACGCTTTTTACACTGCCTACATAAGCAGGAATATTCTGGATAACATGCCACAGAGACCACAGGATCGGCAACTGGATCAAAAGCTGTACACAGCTTCCGGTAGGTGATACTCCATATTTCTGATATACGGCTGAGGTTTCTTCCTGCATTTTCTGCATAGAAACCTGATCTTTTTTATTCTGATATTTTTTCTGGATCTTCATAAGCTCCGGCTGCATAACAGAACTCAGCTTGGAGAATTTCTGCTGCTTGATCTGCAGTGGAGTCATAAAAAGATAGATCAGAATACTGAAAATGACAATACAAAGACCAAGATTCTGGATTCCGAATAATCCGTCAAGGAATTTGTAAATACCGTTCATGATCCATCCCATGACTACTGAGATCTGACCGATGATCGGCGTCGAGTTCTTTGTAGCTAAAATCATCAATTCCAATTTTCAAATCCTCCTGATCATGGCACAGGGTCATAACCTCCATGAGAAAAAGGATTGCACCTTAATATTCTCCATAAGGCAAGCAACCCTCCCTTAACTGCGCCATATTTTTCAATTGCTTCTAAACCATATTGAGAACATGTGGGAATATAAGGACATTTTGTTCTCTTCATCGGTGACAGATATTTCTGATAAAGTCGTATCAATTTAATTAGAAATTTCTTCATTTTTATTCTCACCTGCTATCTGATGCTTTTTTGCAAGGTGCAGCAATGCGCTCTCTATCTCCTGATAGCTTTTTTCCTTTGCTGACGGTCTGGCTATTACTACAATATCCAGACTTTTCTTAAATAGCTGCTCATTTAAACGATAACTTTCCCTTATCAGCCTGGTGACTCTGTGGCGTACCACACTATTCCCTACTTTTTTACTTACTGATATTCCCAGACGATTCTTCATGTACTGATTTTCCAGCACGTACATCACCAGATACCGATTTGCATAAGATGTTCCATGTCTGTAAACCTGTTGAAAATCACTGTTTTTTTTCAAGGACTCTGAATATTTCATCGAATCCTCCTTTGATTACAAAATTAATAGTACAGGATTATTCCTGAATAGAAGAAAAGACCACAAAACTGCGGTCTTATATCTTAGCTTACGCTGATAACTGCTTTCTTCCTTTTAATCTTCTTGCAGCTAATACTTTACGGCCGCCTTTTGTGCTCATGCGGGCTCTGAATCCGTGAACTTTAGCTCTTGATCTCTTTTTCGGCTGAAATGTCATTTTCATAGGTAAAGCACCTCCTTTATCTATTATCCAATTTTAAATTTTTCCATAGAACATCATTTCAATTATATTCATAAACCCCCTGTTCGTCAAGCAAAATTTACGTTTTTTCCGCAAAACAAAGCGGATCGACCTGTTTCGAACTTCATAATCTATTAAGATTGAAAGTCTTCTCAAAAACTCCATATTTGAAAGTTTTTATAATCAACACCCTAATGTGGAAATCTATAGTTAACGTAAAGTTATGCACATTTTGTGGATAACTTGTGGATAACTTTTATTTTACCTTGATAAATATCCACATTTTTCGACTTTTTTATACACATTATGTTTATAAAACCCTTTATTTTACAGTATTTTTTTCGTGGAAAAAGTTTTACACAATCCCCATAGGGATTTATCCACCTTCTTCGGTCTTATGTTAACCTATTGCGGTTTTTCCACAAACCAGCACTTATCCACATGTGGAAAAATGTGTATAACTATAAAACTTGAAATAAGGATTGCGAA
>NZ_CABVDF010000118.1:0-8572 GCF_902497045.1 uncultured Blautia sp.
ACCTGTTTAATAATAAAGTGAGGTGATTCTGAATGGTTGGTTTTAACAACATTATTGGACACGAGGAGATTATCAGACATTTAAAAAATGCCATTAAGACGGGAAAGGTTTCCCATTCTTATATTTTTACGGGGAGACCCGGATCCGGAAAGAAGCTTCTTGCAACCACATATGCAATGACTCTTCAGTGTGAAAAAGGTGGGACAGAGCCCTGCCAGAAATGCGACTCCTGTAAAAAGGCCATGGGAAAGAATCACCCGGATATCATTATGGTCAACCATGAAAAACCCGGAACGATAAGTATTGATGAGATCCGCGAGCAGGTGATTTATGATGTTGCGGTGAAGCCATACTGCAGCCAGCACAAAATATATATCATCCCAGACGCGCAGATGATGACCGTGCAGGCTCAGAATGCACTGCTTAAGACAATAGAAGAACCGCCGGAATATGCAGTGATCATGCTTCTTACAAGTAATGTAGACGGACTGCTGCCTACGATTCAGTCCAGATGTGTACGACTGGATCTGAAAGTTGTAGACGACAGCCTTGTAAAACAGTATCTGATGGAACGTCTTCACGTTCCGGATTATCAGGCTGAGATCGATGCATCTTTTGCACAGGGCAGTATAGGAATCGCTAAAGAAGCCGCTACTTCAGAAGAGTTTTCCAATATTACGCAGAATGCTCTGAAAATACTGAAGAATGCGGACTCTATGGAGGTTTATGAGCTTGCGGATGAAATCAAACTTCTGTCAGCAGAAAAACAGAATATCGGAGATTATCTGGATATTTTCCAGTTCTGGTTCAGAGACGTACTGATGTTCAAGGCTACCAGAGAAATCGATAATCTGGTTTTTAAACAGGAAATTAATTATATTAAGGAACAGGCAAGTCTGCGCTCCTATGAAAATCTGGAAAAGATACTGGAAGCGCTGGAAAAAACCAAGGTACGTCTTCGTGCAAACGTAAACTTTGAACTGGCACTGGAGCTGCTGTTCCTGACCATCAGGGAGAGATAGAATGACAAAAGTAGTAGGTATCAGATTTCGAAATGTCGGAAAAATATATTATTTTAACCCAAAAGGATATAAGATGAAGGTTGGCGATCATGTGATCGTTGAGACAGCGCGTGGAGTTGAATTCGGGCGCGTGGTGCTGGGACCGAAGGATGTAGAGGAAGATGAGGTTATTCATCCTCTGAAGGAAGTGCTTCGTGTTGCAACTCCTGCAGATGAGGAAAGAGAGAGACAGAACAGAGAAAAGGAAAAGGAAGCCTTTAAGATCTGCCAGAAAAAGATCCGTGATCACGGACTGGATATGAAGCTGATCGATGCGGAGTATACTTTTGATAATAATAAGGTGCTGTTTTATTTTACTGCAGATGGAAGGATTGATTTCCGTCAGCTTGTAAAGGATCTGGCAGCGATATTTAAGACCAGGATAGAGCTTCGTCAGATCGGTGTACGTGATGAGACAAAGATTCTTGGAGGAATCGGAATCTGCGGCAGATGTCTCTGCTGTCATACCTATCTTTCAGAATTTGCACCGGTATCCATCAAAATGGCAAAAGAACAGAATCTTTCACTGAACCAGACAAAGATATCCGGTGTCTGCGGAAGGCTGATGTGCTGTCTGAAGAACGAGCAGGAAACCTATGAGGAACTGAACAAGAAGCTTCCGGGAACAGGAGATACGGTTACTCTTCCGGATGGACTTCAGGGAACCGTACACAGTGTAAATGTGCTGAGACAGCTGGTAAAAGTCATTGTTGAGGTTAATGATGAGAAGGAAATCCAGGAATATCCGGTAGGAGAACTGAAATTCCGTCCCAGAAAGAAAAAGATCAAAATTTCCGAAAAGGAAATGAAGGAACTAGAGAAACTTCAGGATAAAGAGGGAGATTCCGTATCTCATGGAAAATAAACTGCGAGACAGTCTTGTAAAGCCAGGAGAGAGAGCTGATGATCTTCAGAATGGTTATTATGTGATCCAGAGTCCGGAGAAATTCTGCTTTGGAATGGATGCTGTTCTTTTATCCGGTTTTGCAAAAATAAAAAAAGGCCAGCGTGTTCTGGATATGGGAACAGGAACCGGGATCATCCCCATTCTTCTCAGGTCAAAAACTCCGGGAGAACATTTTACCGGGCTGGAGATCCAGAAGGAATGTGCGGAAATGGCGCGGAGAAGTGTGGTTTATAATGATCTGGAAAAGGACATAGACATTGTCTGCGGTGATATCAAAGAGGCTGCTGAAATTTTTGGGGCAGCTTCTTTTCATGCAGTCACATGTAATCCGCCTTATATGATCGGTCAGCATGGTCTGCAGAATCCACATATGCCAAAAGCCATAGCCAGACATGAAATCCTCTGTACACTGGAAGATGTGGTGAGCCAGACATCCCGGGTATTAAAAGACCGGGGACATTTTTACATGGTACATCGTCCCTTCCGGCTGGCGGAGATCTTTCAGGTGCTGACAAAGTATAAACTGGAACCAAAGAGAATGCAGCTGGTATATCCTTTTGTTGACAGAGAACCTAATATGGTTCTCATCGAAGCCCTGAAAGGCGGAAATTCCAGAATTACCGTAGAACGTCCGCTGATCGTCTATGAAAAGCCGGGAGTTTATACGGAGGACATATTGAAGATATACGGCCCGTCAGGGGCGTAAATACCAGAAGAAAAAAGGTCTGATATTTCAGGTACGGACTGCTGTGCGAAAGGAGAAATTATGAGCGGAAAATTATATTTATGTGCAACGCCCATCGGAAATCTGGAGGATATTACGCTCAGAGTTCTCCGGACACTGAGAGAGGTGGATCTTATTGCTGCGGAGGATACCCGAAACAGCATTAAGCTTCTGAATCATTTTGATATAAAAACACCTATGACCAGCTACCATGAGTACAACAAAATAGAAAAAGCATATACCCTTATCGAAAAAATGCATAGTGGGATGGATATTGCTCTGATTACAGATGCAGGGACACCGGGAATCTCAGATCCCGGAGAGGAACTGGCTGCCATGTGTTATGAGGCTGGGATTGAGGTTACATCCCTTCCCGGTCCGGCGGCATGCATTACTGCTCTGACCTTATCCGGACTTCCCACCAGAAGATTTGCCTTTGAGGCTTTTCTTCCCATGGATAAAAAAGAGCGCAGGGAAATCCTGCAGGAGCTTGTGGACGAAACCAGGACCATTATTATTTACGAGGCGCCCCATAAGCTGGTAAAAACTCTGAAAGATCTCAGGGAGACTCTTGGAAACCGCAGGATGACTCTTTGCAGGGAACTTACCAAAAAGCATGAGACGGCATTCCGCACGACCATAGACGAGCTGATCGCACACTATGAGAAAGAGAAGCCTCTTGGAGAGTGCGTTATGGTCATAGAGGGAAAGAGCCGCCAGGAACTGAAAGAAGAGGCAGCAGCTTCCTGGGAGGAGATCACAATAGAAGAGCATATGGAAATCTATGAGAGTAAGGGACTTTCCCGGAAGGAAGCCATGAAACAGGTGGCAAAGGACCGGGGAGTAAGCAAGAGAGATGTGTATCAGTATCTGGTGAATATAGAGCAGTAAAAACGACTTCCTGACAGTCAGAGAGATTCTGGCTGCCAGGAAGTTTTCTATATTTTTCTGAAAATGAATGGAAAGCAGCCCTATTTTGTGCTATAATAGATTAGTATTACTATGTCTATTTATCAGAGGTTGCAGGGGTTTTCTGCAGGCCTGTTGATGCTATAAATCTAAAATGACAGGAGGACGAAATGGGCGGAGAGAATACAGAGTACGGAGCGGACCAAATTCAGATTTTGGAAGGACTGGAAGCTGTAAGAAAAAGACCAGGTATGTACATTGGAAGTACGTCAAGCAGAGGCCTGCATCATCTTGTGTATGAAATCGTTGATAACGCAGTGGATGAAGCACTTGCCGGATTTTGTACAGAAATTCAGGTAGTCATTAATCCTGACAATTCAATTACAGTCATAGATAACGGAAGAGGTATCCCGGTAGGAATTAATCATAAAGCCGGTATCCCGGCAGTTGAGGTGGTATTTACGATCCTGCATGCCGGTGGTAAATTTGGCGGCGGGGGATACAAGGTATCCGGAGGTCTTCATGGAGTTGGCGCATCGGTTGTAAATGCTCTGTCTGAATGGCTGGAGGTTTCCATCTACAAAGAGGGAAAAGAATATAAACAGAGATATGAGAGAGGTCATACGATTTATCCTCTGAAGATCGTGGGAGACTGTGCCCCGGAATATACGGGAACAACGGTCACGTTTCTTCCTGATAAAGAAATTTTTGAGGAAACAGTCTATGATTATGACATCCTGAAACAGCGTCTTCGGGAAATGGCTTTTCTTACCAAAGGTCTGAAGATCGTTCTGAGAGATGACAGAGAGGATTCCAAGAAAGAGAAAACTTTCCATTACGAAGGCGGTATCCAGGAATTTGTTACTTATCTGAACAGAAGCAAAGAAGCTCTTTATCCGGAGGTGATCTACTGTGAAGGAGAAAAAGACGGTGTTATGGTCGAGGTTGCCATGCAGCATAATGATTCCTACACAGAGAATACCTATGGTTTTGTAAATAATATCAATACACCGGAGGGCGGAACTCATATCATGGGATTCCGTAATGCTCTGACGAAAACTTTTAATGATTATGCCAGAAAGAACAAGCTTCTGAAGGACAGCGAGCCTAATTTAAGCGGTGATGACATCCGTGAAGGTCTGACTGCTATTGTCAGTGTTAAGATCGAGGAGCCTCAGTTTGAGGGTCAGACGAAACAGAAACTTGGAAACAGTGAAGCAAGAGGCGCTGTTGATTCGGTTGTCAGCAGGCAGCTGGAGATTTTCCTGGAACAGAATCCTACGGTTGCGAAATCTACAGTGGAGAAATCTGTTCTTGCACAGAGAGCCAGAGAGGCAGCCCGTAAGGCTCGAGATCTTACAAGAAGAAAATCAGCTCTGGACGGAATGTCTCTGCCGGGCAAACTGGCGGACTGTTCAGACAAAGATCCTAAAAATTGTGAAATTTATATTGTAGAGGGAGATTCTGCCGGCGGTTCTGCCAAGACAGCAAGAAATCGCGCCACACAGGCGATTCTTCCTCTTCGAGGCAAGATTCTGAATGTAGAAAAGGCTCGTCTGGATAAAATTTACGGAAATAAAGAGATTAAGGCCATGATCACAGCTTTTGGAACAGGTATCCATGAGGATTTTGATATCAGCAAACTTCGTTATCATAAAATTATCATCATGACAGATGCCGATGTGGATGGAGCGCATATTGCAACCCTTCTTCTTACTTTTTTGTATCGGTTTATGCCGGAGCTGATCAAGCAGGGATATGTATATCTGGCGCAGCCTCCTCTTTATAAGATTGAGAAGAATAAAAAGGTATGGTATGCCTATGATGATGCTGAATTGAACCGTATTCTGGAAGAAATCGGTCGTGATAACAACAATAAGATCCAGCGATACAAAGGACTTGGAGAGATGGATGCTGAGCAGCTTTGGGAAACTACTATGGATCCGGAGAAGAGAATTCTTCTGAGAGTGACCATGGATGAATCTGCAACATCGGAGATTGATCTGACCTTTACCACACTTATGGGGGATAAGGTAGAGCCAAGGAGAGAATTCATCGAAGAAAATGCAAGATTTGTAGAAAATCTGGATATCTAGGAGAATAAAAGATGGAAGACAATATTTTTGATAAAGTCCATGAGGTGGATCTGCAGAAGACCATGGAAAAATCTTATATCGATTATGCCATGAGTGTTATTGCATCACGAGCCCTTCCGGATGTCCGGGACGGACTGAAACCGGTACAGAGGCGTGTACTGTACTCAATGATTGAGCTGAACAACGGACCTGACAAGCCGCATCGTAAATGTGCGCGTATTGTCGGTGATACCATGGGTAAGTATCACCCTCATGGAGACAGTTCTATTTACGGAGCACTTGTAAATATGGCACAGGACTGGTCAACCAGATATCCTCTGGTAGACGGTCATGGAAACTTTGGGTCTGTTGACGGTGACGGGGCGGCTGCCATGCGATATACAGAGGCCCGTCTCAGTAAAATATCAATGGAGATGCTTGCGGATATCAATAAGAATACCGTTGACTTTCAGCCGAACTTTGACGAAACAGAACGAGAGCCCGTTGTGCTCCCTTCACGTTATCCCAATCTTCTTGTAAACGGAACCTCTGGTATTGCCGTAGGTATGGCTACCAATATTCCGCCTCACAACCTTCGTGAGGTTATCCAGGCGGTTGTAAAGATTATTGACAATATTATCGAAGAACAGAGAGATACCACAATTGAAGAAATTCTGGAGATTGTAAAGGGACCGGATTTTCCTACAGGAGCTACAATCCTGGGAACGAGAGGAATTGAGGAAGCATATCGTACCGGCCGTGGCAAGATCCGTGTCCGTGCGGTGACAAATATCGAGACACTTCCAAATGGAAAGTCACGTATTATTGTTACAGAACTTCCGTATCTGGTAAATAAAGCCCGTCTGATCGAAAAGATAGCGGAACTTGTCCGCGACAAAAAAATCGACGGTATTACAGACCTGAACGATCATTCCAGCCGCGAGGGAATGCGTATCTGTATCGATCTGCGTAAGGATGCCAACGCTAACGTTGTCCTGAACCAGCTTTATAAGCACACACAGCTTCAGGATACCTTTGGCGTGATTATGCTCTGTCTGGTATCTACCAATGGAAGTCTGGAACCAAAGGTACTGAATATCCATGATATGCTCAAATATTATCTGGCACATCAGGAGGATGTTGTAACAAGAAGGACACAGTATGACCTGAATAAAGCCCAGGAGAGAGCCCATATTTTGGAGGGACTTCTTAAGGCGCTGGATAATATCGATGAAGTAATTCGTATTATCCGCGGTTCCAGAAGCGTTCAGATTGCCAAACAGGAATTAATAGATCGTTTTGAACTGACAGAAGTACAGGCGCAGGCAATCGTAGATATGCGTCTTCGTGCGCTTACCGGTCTGGAACGTGAAAAGCTGGAAGCGGAATATGCAGAATTAATGGAAAAAATCCGTAAATTAAAGGCAATCCTTGAGGACAGAAATCTTCTTCTCCGTGTGATCCGGGAAGAGATTCTGGAAATTTCCGAAAAATACGGGGATGACAGAAGAACATCCATAGGTTTTGACGCGTTTGATATTTCCATGGAAGACATGATCCCCCGTGAAAATACAGTGATCACCATGACAAAGCTTGGTTACATCAAGCGTATGACGGTTGATAACTTCCGCAGCCAGAACAGGGGCGGTAAGGGAATCAAGGGAATGCAGACCATTGAGGACGATTATATTGAAGAACTGATGATGACTACCACTCATCATTATGTGATGTTCTTTACCAATACGGGGCGTGTTTACCGCCTCAAGGCATATGAAATCCCGGAGGCGAGCAGAACAGCCAGAGGAACGGCGATCATCAATCTTCTGCAGCTGATGCCGGGAGAACGTATTACAGCGGTGATCCCTATCAACAAATTTGAAGAGGATCAGTATCTGGTAATGGCTACCCGTAAAGGACTGGTGAAGAAAACTCCAATCCAGGATTATGCAAATGTCCGCAAGATCGGTCTGGCCGCGATCTCTCTTAGAGAAGATGATGAGTTGATAGAAGTTAAGGTCACAAACAACAAAAAAGATATTATCCTGGTTACAAAGGACGGTCAGTGTATCCGTTTTAAAGAGACAGATGTAAGGACTACAGGACGTGTTTCCATGGGTGTAAGAGGCATTAACCTTATGGATGGTGATGAGGTTGTGGCAATGCAGCTGAACTCCCAGGGATATTATCTTCTTGTAGTGTCTGAAAATGGTATGGGCAAACGTACTTCCATCAGTGAATTTACCTGTCAGAACAGAGGCGGCAAAGGCGTAAAATGCTATAAGATAACAGAAAAAACAGGTAATGTGATCGGTGCAAAAGCGGTTAATGAAGAAAATGAGATCATGATGATCACAACAGAAGGAATTATTATCCGGCTTCAGTGTTCTGATATTTCTATTCTTGGAAGAATTACTTCAGGTGTGAAGCTGATCAATCTTTCGGATGGAGTGACTGTGGCAAGCTTTGCGAAAGTAAGAGAAAGAGAAGCGGAGGCTGAACAGTCAAAAGAAACAGAGGAAAAACAAAAAGAAGAGATTTCGGAATCAGAGGAACATATAGAGGAATAAGAGGTAAAGTGTAATTATGGAACAGCAAAAAGCCGTAAGGAGAAAAAAACGCAGACCATCCGGCAAAAATTCCAGAAGAAGAAATTCCGGTATTTCTTTAAACAGGATCAATATAAAGCTTATCGCAGGGGCTGTTGTGGCAGCAGCCCTTGTAATAGGGCTTATATTTGCTGTGAGAAGCTGCAGTGCAGGAAGCAAATCGCCGGAAAAGGCTGTGAAAACACTTGTTACATCATATTTAAAAGGAAAAGAAAAAAAGATATTAAAGTGTTATGATGTAAAAAAAGCGGATGAGGATCTTCAAAGAGAAATATCAGCGACCATTAAAT
>NZ_CABVDF010000119.1:0-8487 GCF_902497045.1 uncultured Blautia sp.
TGAAATATTCATTCTCCTGTAACCCTTGCCTGTTAGCGATGTCTTGCAGATAAGGATTTTTTTCTTTATCAATATCTACTTTACCAGAGAGTTGATTTTCCCGAACTCTCCATGCTCCAGTTCGGTGAGTTGCAGCAGCTGGGGATTTCCGGACACGTTGATTAAGACATAGCCAGTCTTTTTTACCTTCGAATGAAGAAATACTAAATGCATTTCTATATAAAATCACGCCACAATCATATCTATCTTCAAGAATGTCGTGTTTATATAAAAATTTATCACAGTCTTGTTTTGTGCATGATTTAAGTGAAAAATATAGAGTTGCCGAAAAATCGCCAACATCCTTTAACATTTGTTCAAGATCTTGTTCGGAAATATCAACTTCTTTATCACCTAATAATTCTTGAGTAATCAAAATTTCATGTTGTGCGCTATGAATATTATCTTTGCAATATTCTTGAGCTGAAGAATAGAATTCATCACTATCTAAACTCCATAGAAGCTTTGTTTCTGATGCATTATAAGCTAAGTTTATTTGCGTGACAAAATTTTTCCCTAATTGAGGTGTAGAAAAAATATATTTAACATCTTTTCCAAAGTTTGGATTAATTGTAATATGCATCCTATCGTCATTGTAGGTGAGAGATAAATAATCGATAAGTTGTTTTATTGATTTTTCAGTCCATTTATCTCGCAATTTAGTTATTTCTATTTTTGTTCCCTGGAGCAAATCACCTAACTCTTTGGAATCTTCAAAAAAGCTTACTTGCCAATCTGTAGTCCATTTTATGGATTGCTTTCCTTTTTGGGTGCTGGACAGAATAGCAATTTCACCAAGACGAGCTAATGCAAAGCGGCCAATGCCTTTTGAACCAGCCAGTACACGTCCATCACTGCCTATTTCATCTTGTAAAATATATTTTTTATCACTTTTGCCTACGTGCATCCATTTATCATATATTGTTTTTTTATCCATACCAATACCATCGTCTATGATAGTTATGGCATCTTCATCAAAAGAAATCGAAATATTTTTTGCTTGTGCATCATAGGCATTTTTGACAATTTCTAATACTGCTGATTCTTTATTAGTAAAATTTTGAACGCCTAAAAGCTCAGCTATTGTACTATCTTCAACAGTATACTTAAGTTTTTCCATAACAATCTCCCTTCTTATTACATGCAAAAACGTAATTTGGGAAGAGTTTTTATAATCGATAGTGTTTGCATGCTCACCGAAATCACACTCAGGAGCAAGTCGAGGATATACCTTGGCTTACCCTGTTCTTGTGCCCAGTCGTTAGGATCGTTGGTGATGCCGCTAGCTTTGTCGGTCTTGATCTGATAGCGCTCCATGACCCACTCGATGGCGGATCGACCATTGACCACATAATCGTAGGCTTCCAGGGGGATGTTGGTCAGCTTGATCCAGGGGTTGAACTCGATGACAGATTTATCTTTCTTGTCAGGGAAGCGCATCTTCTCCACATGGAAGTTGCCATGCTCAGTTCCTTCGACAACTACCTCTCCGCATGCGGGCTGTGTCTCATAGTTGAGGTGCAGGTCTGCCAGAGCTCTTCCTGCCTTACTGAATGCCCAGAAATCCGCAGGTTTCTCCACCAGGGGGATACGAGGCAGCATCTTTTTCAGGTCCGCAGCAAAGGCTTTCCGGTAATCAGGGGAGTGCAGCAAACCATAGACGTAGTAGAAGATGTCTTCCTTGGTCACTTTGGGGCCATAGCTTTCCCGGCAGCGTTCCAGAATGAAGTTGGTGATGCCATCCTTGCGCGTGTATTCCTCATTACCGGTATCAAAAAGTGTCGGATGATAAACAGAGCGCTTTTCATAGTAGTAGAGAGGGAAGCATTGCGTTCCAGCATCCAATAAATTCAAATCAGGAATCTGTTCTGTAATAAATGCTGTATTCTGTTTCGTCCCTGAAATACCAGAGACGCAGATGATCATATTTTTTGCTCTTAGTGAAGGAAAAAGTCTCGGAATTTGATATGTCATCTCATTCAATTCAGAAGAGAAATATACATACTGCTTACAAAATGGGCGATATGTTGCTATATGCGTTGCATGATGATCAAACCTTTTAGTACGTTTCTTCAGAAAGTCATTTTGAAAAGCTCGTGTCCAACTTACTTTTTTTGGATCAAGTAGTGGTGTAACTATATTTAATCCAACTATTCTGTTGTAATATTCAATGGTATCTTTGATATTATGATGTAGATTTTTCTGAGAAAAATTGTAGCACCATGCATCTCGTTGGGTTTTTAGTCCATTGGAATAATAGGGAACAAAAAACGTCTGATTATTCCCCTTGTTATCCTTATCGCCAAGGGGGATGAAACTGCCGAAAATATCATTACGCTGATTGAGCCAGTCTCCATGAATATTGGGGTGAAGATGTGTCCATTCCATGCTGGAATCAAGGATGCTGCGCTTTTGAGCGATGATGGCAAGTTTCTCTTCCCGGCTCAGGTAGTCACCGATGTCATGGTACTGGATAAATGCTTTTCCCTGATGGCCAGGCTTTTTGACAAGGACAGTGATGGCAATGGGAGTCCGGCTACCAGAGCCAAAAATTTTTCCACCTTCCCGACGAGAAGTCTCTCCGCTTGTCCTTTGGTTCCCGCGCAGATTGAAGACATACGCAGCGCTAAATTCATCTTCCAAGCATTTGCGTAATCCCGCCATTGCATTTCCATCAATCCAGCCAGCATTCGTGATAAAGGCGATAATCCCCCCCTGCTGTTTGTCCAGCCTGTCAGATGCCCAACGGAATGCCTTAATATAAGAATCATAAAGCACATTTTTATTGGTAGCAGTGGATCCAGCAGCATATGTGCTGGCTATACGCTGTTCCAAACGGGGATAGGACTGATTCTGGGCATCATCATTAGCTGATTTCTGGCCCACAGAATATGGAGGATTGCCAATGATGACCTGGATGGGAGATTTTTGCTGTGCCTGTACGCGTTCAGAATTTTGCTGTAGTGCAGGAGTATAGAGCCGATTGGTATCGTCTGTTTCTCCCAGCTGGAAAGTATCCGTCAGACAGATGCCATTGAACGGAGTGTAGGCAGTGTTTTCCCCCTGAGCAGCGTGGTAGGCGTTCTCAATGTTGATGGAGGCGATATAATAGGCCAGCAGGACAATCTCGTTAGCATGGAGTTCGTGTTTGTATTTGCGAGGCAATGCTTCCGGTGTGATGAGACCGCTTTCGATCATACGAGCAATAAAAGTTCCTGTTCCGGTAAAGGGATCAAGGATATGCACGTTTTCATCGGAAAGGGAACGACCGAATACCGCCTGCAAAACATCCGCTACAGAACGGTTGATAAAATCCACGATCTCCACCGGAGTGTAGACGATGCCCAGTTTTTCCACAGTCAAAGGGAAGGCGGTGCGGAAAAATTTGTCGTACAGCTCAACGATGATACGCTGTCTGCCCTCAGCGTTGTCGATCCCGGCAACGCGCATCTTCACGGATTCGTAAAAGCGTGACAGGACAACGGTATCCTTTTCCAGAGCCTGTTCTTCCAGCAAATCGATCATTCCTTGCAAGGCACGAGAAACCGGATTGTTCTGGACAAAGGAATAGTTCTCAAACAGAGCTTCGAAGACTGGTTTGGTTATCAGATGCTGGGCCAGCATCTCCACCACTTCCCCCGGAGTGACAGAGGGATTGATGTTTTTGCGCAAGCCGGAAAGGAACTCGTCAAAAGCATCCTTGTGAGGACCAGGAACCGCAATCAGACGATTGATGCGCTCGATATAGCCCTGTGCAATCTTGGCGACATCCGCTGCCCACTGCTCCCAATAGCGTTTGTTCCCCACCTTTTGCACCATGCGGGCATAGATGGCATTTTTCAGCTCTTCCAGCTGCGGTATGGGCAAGGGAAGCTGAGCTGGAGGCCGTTTCCCATCCCCTTTGTGTCCGATATCGCTTTCATCCTGATCAGATTGTGAAGAATCTCCACCGATGGGACCAATCAAGACACTGCCACCCCCAGCAGGTTTGTGGCGGTTCAAATCGATCTTATTGACCGTGGCACTGAAGCGGTCATCATGGGCACGCAAAGCGTTCAATACCGTCCAGACAACAGCAAAGCGTTTGTTGTCGTTGAGGGCTTCTTCCGGGCTCACATTGGAGGGAATCAGGACAGGGATGATGATGTAGCCAAACTTTTTTCCGGGTGCGGTACGCATTACACGCCCCACAGATTGCACCACATCGATCTGGGAATTTCTGGCAGACAAAAAAAGAACGGCATCCAGGGAAGGTACGTCCACCCCTTCGGAAAGACAGCGCACATTCGTCAGAATACGACACTCATTGCCATCTGAAGGAGATGCGTTGAGCCAGGACAATTTTTCGTCACGAGTCGTAGCAGGCATGGTTCCATCCACATGCTGTGCTGCCACACCCACCATTTCATCCCGTTCCGCCTGGGTCAGACTATCGTAATAGCTGTCCTTGAAATCATTGAAGACGGTACTGATCTTTTTGGAAATCTTGATGTTCTGGCAGAAAGCGACAGCTTTGCGCATGGGAGAGGGATCGGATGTTTTCAGCAGTCCCTCGTCGATGAGCATCCGCTTGGAGAGAGCATTGATACACCCGATGAGCTTGCTGGCATCATCTGTATCGATCTCCTTGGTTCTATCGGCTACAGCAGCTTGCAGGGCAGCGGGAATCTGGCTTTCACTCAGCGTCAGTACCAATACCTTGTAGTCAGCCAAAAGGTTTTTATCCACCGCCTCACCAAAGCCGATACGGAAGACTTCCTGCCCGTACATGGCTTCATCATCCATCGAGCAGAGATAGGCATCCGCCTCTTGGGCTTTCTTCTTGCTGGTTTCCGCATACAGACGTGGAGTAGCCGTCATGTACATGCGCTTTTTGGCATGGATGAAGGCATCATCGTGAACTTTGACGAAGGCGGACTCTTCTTCATCCTTCAGGGTAACACCCGTTGTGCGATGTGCTTCATCACAGATGATGAGATCGAACTCCCGCTGAAATTCCTTCTGGGCACGAGCTATGACGGCAATGGACTGGTAGGTGGAAAAAACGACGGTCAATCCATCCGTATGGAATTTCTCTGCCAAGCGCAGCTGGCGAACGATTTCATCCACATCGGTAGAGGCAGGGAATGCCAAATCCGTGACGCTGTATCCATCATGCTCATCATCAGCCTTGGTCTTGCTTTTGCTGACTTCAGGATCAGAGCAGATGCAGATAGGGAAAAGGGAGCTGCTGGCTTCCGCTGTCCATTCACGCAGGGTTTGTCCTACCAGAGCAATGGAAGGAGCCAGAAAGAGAACGAGACCTTTTCCTTCGGTTTGATTTTCCGCGATCTTCAGAGAGGTGTAGGTTTTACCTGTACCGCATGCCATAATCAGTTTGCCACGATCGTTGCTCTGGAAATGCTCATGGAATGCTGTGATTGCAGCCTGCTGATGCGGTCGAGGCGTTTTTTTGCTCTGCCTTGCCTGAGCACCACTGATTCCTTTCTCCAGCACAGACCAATCCACAGGAGCACTCTCAAGATCAGCAAGACTAATTCGCTGAACAGGGGGTTCCTGGTGCCTGATGGCATTTTCTGCCTCACTACCCCATTTGTTGGTCGTGGAAATCCAGAGACGCAGAGCAAAGGAAGTCGTTTGCAGCTGGTCATTGACGAACTGCTTGCTGGATGTTGCCAGAAAACTGTCCACAGCAGGTTTGTCGATTCGAGCTTTTTCGTCATAGCACTTGCACTGGATAGCCCAGAAGTCACCTTCCACCGTTTGGGCCACCAGATCGATGCCGGTATCCTTGCCACCCAAGTTGTTCTTGTAGGGGAACTCTTTCCAGAGCCAGACATGCTGGAACTTGCCTTCATACCAGGGAACAGTTTGCAGAAAAGCCTGCATTAGGCGTTCAAAGCGATCCCCCTTATCCCGTTCGGAAAAAGAGATGTTGCGGAACTTGGCAAGAATATCACGAAAGGTCATGGCGTTCTCCTGGAGAAAATAGCGGTATGATTTTATCCGTGAACGCTTGAAAAGGGAAGGTGTAGACGCCCTTTCTCCTCTTTGGAAATGAGCATTTGGAGTAGACTCTAAATGAACACTATTCGAAAGGGATAAGTTTGTTCATTTAGGGTTATTTTTGTCTTTAATTGACAAATACGTTTAGCCTCTATAATCTTATTTGAACAATTTGGAGGCTAAGCATGGAAGGAAAGCAGATCGGCTACATCCGTGTCAGCAGCACAGATCAGAATACAGCCCGGCAACTCGATGGTTTTCACCTGGACAAAGTTTTTACCGACAGATGCAGTGGAAAGGATACATCCAGACCCCAACTGACTGCTTGCCTGGATTACCTTCGTGATGGGGATACGCTGCATGTGCACAGCATCGACAGACTCGCTCGCAATCTTCAGGACCTTTTGCGAATCATCGAGAGCTTGAACCAACGAGATGTTTCTGTCTCCTTCCACAAGGAAGGACTCACCTTTTCCGCAGGCAAAACGGAAGACCCCTTCCAGAAGCTCCAGCTCCAAATCATCGGCGCAGTCGCCCAGTTTGAACGAGCCATGATCCGGGAAAGGCAGAGAGAAGGTATCGCTATCGCGAAAGCCGCAGGGAAGTACAAAGGACGCAAACCATCCTTCACACCAGAACAGGCAGAACTCGCTCGCAAGATGGTCGCTGATGGGCAGAGCAAAACGGAAGTCGCAGCTCATTTTGGGGTGAGCAGGACAACCCTCTACAAGGTGCTTCAAGACAAGCAAACATAAAGCAAGAACCGGGATGAGGGGCTCCCCATCCCGGTTCTTGTAAATATATTTTCAATTTATGCATAAGGCGGAATGCACTCTTTTAGCTTATCTAGCGGAATCCTTTTTTTTCCTTTGGGCCAATAGACATATCTAAGTGGTATCCCATAAGTATTCTGCAATTTTTGAATATATTGTTTATCTTTTTGCTCAAGTGGAACATCACTTACTATCACAAGTCTATTTGATTTATCTTCTTGTGGGTAGTGTGCGTATTCGAGCAATTGACCTAGGGCCAGACGAATGGCTTCCCGGGCAGTATTCGCTGGTTTTATCTCTAGAAAACTAACTTTATCGTTTTTACGGACTGAGATGTCTACTCGATTGTCCTCACAATATATTTGATAACCTTGAGGGCCATAGACATCTTCTAGTTGTTTCGATAAGCGATTTTGGATAGGAGCCTGTCGGGGAGAATACTCTTTGGCGTTAATAGCTCGACGAAACCGTATCTCTTCTGAGAAGCGATTTAATGGTGTATTTTGATTAACAGCTAAAGGTTTAACAGGGAGATAGTCGTTGTTCCAGTCATACGCTCTCTTATAACGCCAAAAGTGTATATTAATCTGTTGTGGTATAGAAAGAAAATGAATATCTTCTGGAAGAAAACGTATGTTTATATAATAGAGTGGTTGAGAACGTATTGAAGTGTATTCAAAAATATTTGTGTTTCCGTTAATATTTTTCACTTCATCGCGCATTGTGCGTAGCCATCCATTACGATGGTACTGCTGTACAGCCCATAATGATTCTTCTTCATCAATAATTCGAGCCCTATCAATATATCCAACAAGTAGTGCTTGGCTATTTATATAAGTAAAAAGGAAAATCTTTGCATCTTGACCGCAATATTTACCTGTTTCCGTCCATAGTGATGTTATATGTGCATAACAGCATTCATCTTGAATATTTTTATATCCTGAAAGTGTCCAATCATTTCTATTTATCCATTCCTCCATCCCAAAACCATTTTGCCCTGAGAAACATTTACCACTTTTATTGCCTGTAGGATGTTTCCATTCATTTTCGTTGGAACATATTCTGCACAGCTTATATAACATAGATGCTCCTTTATTTAATAAAATCGAGTAGATTTTTGGGCAGACGTTTAATCCACCTTCTCATTCAAATAACTCAAAGAATTTCAAACGAATATAGGTTATATTGTTGCATAAACAAGAGGGGAACTTTAGAAACTGGTACACATTCATTCTGAGCTCGTTCAAGTCAATCAGCATGTCCCCTCATCGAACTAATAAATTTTTAGAGGAATCATTTAGATTCCTTGCAAAATTCCTCGCTTTTTCTAAGTGAAACTTGAAAAGAAAACAGCACCAAAAGACAAAGCAGCTGTCCCCTGGTGCTGTTTAGGTTTTCCCCTGCGGGCAGGCTGGGGAATGTGGTCTGAAGTTGTGCATGGTGGAGAGGAATATCCCTCAGACCGTATAGTAGTTTCTCAATTTATTTTTCATATGTCAACAAATTAAAGTGGAGTCTCTTCTTATAGTTACCACCATCCTGCCTCTTGGCATGGTATTTTCACGAATTTATTTTCATTCTTTTGTATACTCTCAATTCGTTTCGCACGTGTACATTCCCACTCGTTGTTGGGCATCATATTTAACGGATTTTGCTTCATAAATTTGAT
>NZ_CABVDF010000120.1:0-8418 GCF_902497045.1 uncultured Blautia sp.
AAACGGTTCTTACAGTATGGTAATAAGCGCTGTTTTTATCGCAGCGGTCGTAGTCATAAATATGATTGTAGGTGCTGTTCCGTCAAAATATTCAGAGATTGATGTCAGCGATCAGAAGATATTCAGTATTGGAGATCAGACAGAAAAATTCCTGAAAAAACTGGATAAAGATGTGACTATTTATCAGGTGGCAGCCAGCGGATCTGAGGATGAAACAATCAAAAAACTTTTGCAGAAATATGAGGATGCCTCTGATCATATCACAGTAAAACAGAAGGATCCGGTAGTAAATCCGAAGTTCACTTCTGAGTATACAGATGAGCAGCTGACTGCAAACAGTCTTATTGTAGAATGCGGAGAAAGAAGTAAAATTGTCGATTATAATGATATCTATGAGACCTCTGTAGATTACAATACTTACAGCTATAATACCACAGGATTTGATGGTGAAGGACAGATCACAGGAGCAATTTCTTATGTAACTTCAGAGGATCTTCCGATTCTTTATACGCTGGACGGACACGGAGAAAAAGAACTGGATTCTGTAATCCGTGAGGATATAGAAAAAGCAAATATGGAAATCAAAACGCTGAATCTTCTCACCGAGGAAAGTGTTCCGGAGGATGCGGCATGTCTGATGATCAATTCTCCTGCCAGCGATATTTCCATAGAGGAAAAGGATGCGATCCTTTCTTATCTGGAAAATGGCGGAAAGGCAATGATCTTCTCTGATTATACAGAGGAATCAATGGATAATTTTGACGCTGTCCTGGAAAATTACGGGGTGAAACGTGCAGAAGGAATTGTAATAGAAAAAGATGCACAGCACTATGCAATGCAGACTCCGTATTATCTGGTTCCTACTGTAAACAATGCAGAGCCGGTAACATCCTTTTTCTCAAGCGGATACTTTGTCCTTGCTCCTTATGCACAGGGAATCCAAAAAACAGACAGTGTAAGGGATACGGTAACCATTGAAAGCCTTCTGACTACCTCAGACAGCGCTTATTCAAAAGTAAATGTAAAAGGTGAAAGTCTGGAAAAAGCAGATGAAGATATTGAAGGACCATTTGACATCGGTGTCAGTATTACAGAAACACTGGATGATGAGAAAAAGACCCAGATTATTTATTATTCCACAGCAAACCTTATGGACAGCCAGATCAACCAGGCAGTTGCAGGAGGAAATGAACAGATGATCATGGAATCACTGAACTGGATGTGCAGCTCGGAAGGAAAAGAGACGATTTCCATTCCGTCAAAGAGCCTTGAGATTTCCCGGCTGACACTGACTGCTTATGATGTCAGCTTCTGGAAAATCTGTGTTATGGGACTGATCCCTGGATTTTTCCTGATTGCAGGGTTCTGTATCTGGCTGAAAAGGAGAAAAGCATAATGAAAAGTAAAACAGTAAAACTGATTTCCGGCGTGGCAGTTCTGGCAGTACTTTCCTGTGCTTATCTGGGAGTTGTCTCTTATGTGGATTCCCGGGAAAAAAAGGAAGCAGAAGCACAAGATGCAAGCGTAAGTCTGGTAGATGTGGAGCCGGAGGAGCTTACGTCTGTATCCTTTGTTTCCGAAGACGGAGAACAGGAGGATTTTGAGAAAAAAGAAGACACCTGGATCAAAAAAGGAGAAGAGGATTTCCCGGTCAGCCAGGACACCATAGACGGAGCTGTAAACAGCCTGGCTGCCCTGGAGGCAGACCGGGAGCTGACAGAACCGGAAGACCTCAGCGAATATGACCTGGATAAACCGCAGAATAAAATTGTTCTTACAGCACAGGACGGCAGCGAAAACGTTCTTCTGGTAGGATTGAAAAACGAAGCTTCCGGCCAGTATTATGTAAAAAAGCCGGATAAGGATAATGTATATCTGGTATCAGAAACGGCATTAACTCCTTTTATGGGAACCGCTTATTCATTTGCAGAAGCAGGAGCCTTTCCGACAGTAACTGCAGCTTCCATAAAAGAAGTTCAGGTTGATAAAGAAAATGGATATACACTTTCTCAGGATAAAGACAGTCTGTACTGGTATGTGTCTGACGGAAAATCCTCAGAGCAGGCAGATACCTCCAAAGCCGGTGCAGTAACCTCCGCTGTTGGCTCTCTGACTTATGGAGAGTTTGTGGACTATCACTGCACAGATCCGGCCAAATACGGATTTGACACACCTTATGCCATAATTTCTGCTGATTACATGGCAGAAACGGATACAGAGGCAAATACGGACGTCTCAGAGGCATCTGAGCAGGACGGAAGCAGTGCGGAAGAACAGGAAGAAGCAGAAGAAACCGCAGATACGTCGGAAAAGGAAGATACACAGACAGAAAAGACACTGGAAATCTGTGTAGGGGACGAGATCGACGGAAGCCGTTATGTGAAGGTTAATGACAGTAATGAGGTTTATACGATTCCGGAAGAATCCCTGACAGAGATTCTGGATAAAGTTCCTTCTGATTTTTACAGCCTTACTGTAAATTATCTGACGGTAAACAATCTGGACAGTCTGGAAATCCGTCAGGGAAAAGAAAGCCATAGGGTGAAGGTGGTAAGGACAGAAGAAAAGAATTCTGAGGGTACGAAGGAAGGCGCTGACGAGGATGAAAGTTCAGATTCTACAGAGAAGGAAGCTGCTTCAGAAGAGATGACAGTAACATATACCCTGGATGGAAAAGATGCGGACGAGAGTCTCTTTACAACTTTTTATAACAAGCTGATCAATATGACAGGAGAGAAGCGTCTGACTGAGACATATACACCGGAGGGAGAGGCGGCTTTTGTCTTTGGTTTTACCGATACGGAAGGTAAAAAAACCACTGTAAGCTACTACGAATATGATTCCAGCTTTTATGCAGCTGTTGCAGGAGATAAGGTATATCTGGTAAATAAAATGAATGTGAAGGATCTGACAGAAGCCTGTGAAACTCTGCTAAAAGAGGAAAATCAGAGTTCCGGAAAAAACAGCGCAGAAGAAACTGCCAGTGAAGATCCGACAGCTGCAGAAGAGACAGAGTAATTTTCGGATATTGATAAAGAACCTCTGTTTCTGAAAGGGGACAGTAAAAAATACGGAAAGCTGAAAATATTCCAGCTTTCCGTATTTTTATACCTTTAAAGAAAGATCCCGGCCTGCTCCAGGAATTTTTCCGGATCCTCCACATGGGGAAGATGTTTTGTATGAGGGATCATAACAGCCTCAATGGAAGGATTTGCTTCCTGATATGCCGCTATTACCTCATCCCCGTTGTTTTCCGCCTCTCCTTCGATAATAAAGATACTGTTATCAATATTTTTCAGCGCCGGAAGGATGTTGATGTTCATAAATCGGGATGCCTTGCTGGCATAAGCTGCCTTGGCCTGGGCTCCGCCTTTATGAGCGGCTTCGTAGTATGCGTCAAGCATATTCTGATCCGGATGGAAGGGATCGAAAAACATATTTTCAATAAAAAGATTGTTGATGTTTTCTCTTGATACGATCATGTGATAGACCAGAGTTCCAAACACCGGGACTTCAAGGAAATATTTCAGAAGCTTGTCTTTTTTGCCCGGCATCTGGGTCAGATTGCCAGGAGCCGGCGGGTTGACCAGCATGATCCGGTTAAACAGGCTGCCTTCATTACGGCATGCCATAACAGCAAAAGAGCCGGAAAATCCACTTGCGATCACATCAGTTTTTTCTCCGATGACATTTTTGATAAAATCGCAGATTACCTGAACATAAACAAAGTTTGTATAAGTCATTCCCGGTTTTTCGGAACGGCCGCAGCCAAGGAGATCAATGGTATATACGGTGTGTTCCATTGCCAGCTCTTCTTCTACGTTGGTCCATTCATAACCGGAGCCTCCCGGCAGCATGTCGTGGATAAGAAGAACAGGGCTTCCACTGCCTTTTTTTGTGTAAAAAATCTCTCCAAAACGCCATTTATAGTAATTTCGTCTGTTGGAATCCAGCATTTCTTTCAGAGATGCAGATGCGGCAATGATCTTGTTTCCGATATGGATGATGGCTGTCGCAGAGGCGAACAGCACCGCAAAAGTGGCAAAACGATTCTTGTTTTTTTTCATGTCTGACCTCCTTTTCACATGTTCTGACTGTCCTTATTATACGTCAAAAATCACGAATTTACAATGCTATAAAAGAGAAAGAAGAGCCTCGACCTCCTGTTTGGAAGTAGCCCAGCTTGTAGCAAAACGAATCACTGTATGGGCAGCATCTGCCTTTTCCCAGAAGCTGAATACGACTTTTTCTTTCAGCTTTTCAAGCAGCGTATCCTCCATGACCAGAAAAAGCTGATTGGTAGGAGAATCATTATAAAAGGTATACCCTTTTGCCTTCAGTCCTTCTCTGAGAAGAGAAGCAGTTTCTATGGCATTTTTCCCGGTTTCTTTATAAAGATCTCCGGTAAACAGGGTATCGAACTGTACGCCGCAAAGACGGCCTTTGGCAAGAAGTGCGCCATGCTGCTTGATCAGAGTGAGAAAATGTGCCGGTGCATTTTTGTGGGTAAAGACAATGGCTTCGCCGCACAGCGCTCCGGCCTTTGTGCCTCCGATATAAAAGATATCACAAAGTTCTGCAATATCCGTAAGCGTCAGTTCATTTTCCGGACAGGCAAGGGCTGTGATCAGCCGTGCGCCGTCCATATAGAGCGGAAGATTGCTGCTTTTGCAGACCTGTGCAATGGCTTCCAGTTCTTTTTTTGTATAAAGAGTTCCATATTCGGTAGGATGGGAGATATATACCATACCTGGGAAAACCATGTGCTCATAACTTTCGTCTCCATAGAACGTATCGATCAGATCTTTCAGATCTTCGGCAGTGATCTTGCCGTCTTTCTGAGGAAGGGTCAGGACCTTGTGGCCGGTAAATTCAATGGCGCCGGCTTCATGAGCGCTGACATGGCCTGTGGAAGCTGCGATTACTCCTTCATAGCTTTTCAGAACAGAATCGATGACTGTCTGGTTTGTCTGTGTACCGCCAGCAAGAAAATAAACATCGGCTTCCGGACAGCCGCAGAGCTCCCGGATCTTTTCTTTTGCGGAAAGTGTGTAGGTGTCAAATCCATAACCGGATAAATGCTCCATATTAGTGTCCATAAGGCGCTGGAGGAGCTTTGGATGAGCGCCTTCAGAATAGTCATTTTCAAAATATAACATAGATAAATTCCTCTTTTCTTTTTGTGGTAAAATACCGAATGTTACAAAATAGTGTATCATAAAATGTGGGATTTTTCTATTTTATAAAAAAATTTCCGCACATTTATCAATGCCTGTCCGTTGTATATTATGAGAGGAGGATTTCTGATGGGTACAGTTCTGGATGAACAATATGATAAAATATACTGGTACTGCTATATGAAGCTGAAACATCGGCAGGCAGCAGAGGATGTGACACAGGAAACCTTTCTCCGTTTTCTGGAAAACAATACTTATAAGGACATGGGCAAAGAAATTAGCTATCTGTACAGGATTGCCGGAAATTTATGTATAGATCTTATGAGGAGACAGAAATGGGAAGAGCTGTCTGAGGAGATACCTGACTGTACAGATGATGTACAGGAACAGATAACTTTGAATATGGATCTGAAAAGAGCCCTGGATAGTCTGGATACACGGCAGCGGGAACTTGTTTTTCTGCGTTATGTAAATGAACTTTCTGTGGGAAAAACAGCGAAGATACTGGGGATTTCCAGATTTGCGCTGTACAGGAAGGAAAAAGAGTGTATGAAGAAACTGAAAAAGAAAATGGAGGGAAAGAAATGAAGAGAAAACTGAAAAAAGATCTAAAAAAGCTGTACCAACCGCCGGAACCATTAAGAAAGCAGGCATTTTTGGAAGGATTACCAAAACCCGGAATCAGTAATTGGGATTTTTTATGGAGCCAGGCGGGATATATACGCAAATGGAACTGGATGGTATCAGCGGTTGTTTTTATCTGCGGGCTTTGTGTGGGTACAGACAAGGGAAAGCAGTTTACCAGTGCTCTGGCAGCAATGATTCCTGTGTTAGCTCTTTCTTTTGTGGCAGAGGGAAGCCGATCGGTACGATATGGAATGGCAGAACTGGAGATGGCATCAAAATTTTCGATGAAAGCAGTTCTTATGGCAAAATTTACAATCCTGGGAATAGAAAATGCAGTCCTTTTAGCGGTTCTTCTTCCTTTACTTATGAGAAATAAATATTACGGACTTCTTTCTGCAGCAATTATGATCCTGTTTCCGTATCTTTTATCCTGTTTTTGTAATCTTATAATAGTACGAAAAATTCATGGAAAAGAAAGCATTTATTTCTGCAGTACAGTTTGTATTCTGATCAGTCTGTGCGTTTCTGGAATCATTCACAGTAAGATTAATATTTACTTGCTTATGGAGCCAGCGGGGTGGGTATTTTCTCTGGTTATTCTGGCAGTTTTGACAGTAAGAGAAGGAAATAGAATTTTACATCAATCGGAGGAATTGGTATGGAGCTTATCATAGACAGAGTATCAAAACAGTTTAAGAATAAAATAGCAGCAGATCAGATATCTCTGAAGCTGACACCAGGGGTATATGGACTTCTGGGAGCCAATGGAGCAGGAAAAACTACACTTATGCGTATGATCTGCGGGATTTTAAAGCCGGACAGAGGGACAATAACACTGGATGGAAGAGATGCTGAGGAGGAAGCTTACAGAGAGGCGTTGGGATATCTTCCGCAGGATTTTGGGTATTATCCGGAGTTTACAGGAATGGATTTTCTTATGTATATGGCATCTTTAAAAGGAATTCCAAAAAGAGAAGCAAAAAAACGCTGTAAGGAGATGACAGAATTGACTGGACTGACCGGAATGGAAAAAAAGAAGATTAAAACATATTCCGGAGGAATGATACGCAGACTGGGAATCGCTCAGGCGCTTTTGAACCATCCAAAAATCCTGATTCTGGATGAGCCTACCGCTGGGCTTGATCCAAAGGAAAGAGTACGGTTCCGGGATATGATTGCCAGTGAGGGAAAAAATAATATTGTCCTTCTTTCTACTCATATTGTATCAGATGTAGAGCATATTGCAGATAAAATCCTGATCATGAAGGAAGGGAGAATGATTTTTGAAGGCTCCCGGGAAGAAACTGGAGGAAATTTGGAAAGCTTTTATCTGGAAAAATTTGGGGAGGAAGAAGCTTATGTGTGAATTTGGAAATATATTGAAATATGAATATCTAAAGCTGTTTCACCGGAAGATCATATGGATAACTCTTGGGATCATGATGATACTTTCTGTAGTTATCGTGTTTGTCAGTGATGTTGGATTTGATTCGGAGGAACCTGGAATCGTCCAGTATATCCGTAAAAATAAACAAGAGGAAATGGAAATTGTTGGAGAAAAGGTGGATGACAGGATGCTTGAAAAATACAGGGATAAAGAATGTGCGCAGGGACTTTGGTATTTTTTGAACTGTTTGTTTCCGTCTGATTATATCTGTGAAGTCACAGAAGAAAAACTGTATCAGCAGAGGCAGGAGCTTTTGCAGAATAATATGGAAGAGGCACGCTTGACAAAAGGAGAGAAAGCTTACTGGAAGCAGAAGGAGGCAGGGATAGAAAAGCCGTTTACTTATGGATATACAGCCGGAGAAAGAAAGCTGACCGCAGTTTTTTATACATTGGCCATGATGCAGGTGATCTTTATCGCTGTTACAGTGCCCTCTATATTTGCAGACGAACATTTTCGCAAAATGGATCAGCTGAATCTTTGCAGCAAATATGGAAAAGGCAGGCTGTATGGGGCAAAAATAACAGCAGGCATGACGATTGGAATAGGAGGAACCCTGTGTCTTATTCTGAGTTCGGTAATACCGATTTTAATACTTTATGGATTTCACGGGCTGGATGTAAGGATACAGCTGATCTATGCAGCCTGTTCTCATCATTTTACCATTGGTCAGGTAATTAGCAGTCAGATTATACTGCTTATTTTTGCCTCTGTTTTGGAATCAGCTTTTGCTATGTTCTGTGCAGAAAAAATGAAGTCAGGCATGGGAACGATGGCGGTTATGACAGGGGGCCTGCTGCTTTCGCTGACAATTAATATTCCGGATCAATTTCGAATGATAGTTCAGCTGTGGAACAGCATCCCTTCTAATATCCTTGCAGTTTGGAATCTTCTTGACTGCCGTCTGATTTTGCAGTTTGGAAGATACTTTACACAGTTACAGGTTCTTCCGATTGTTTATGTGATTTTGGCAGTTCTATTGGCAGCAGGTGGATGGAGAGGATATAAAAGATATCAGATAACAAAATGAGAACACCCCTGAATGGATGTGTGTTGATCCATCCAGGGGTGTTTTTATTCACTATAAAAGTGGTACATTGAGTAAGAATTTTTTTAAAACTTTCCGCGAGAAATAGGTATATCTGTTTTGTTCTAATAAATACAGGG
>NZ_CABVDF010000121.1:0-8377 GCF_902497045.1 uncultured Blautia sp.
TTTTTGTGAATAAAAAATCCCTGGAAGCCTCGGTCACTTCCAGGGATTTTTTATTCATAGTAACATGATCTAATTTCTTAGTTACTGTTAGCACATATATTTTCTTCCAAAAATCAACCTGATTTTTAGGAAGTGAGTTTTTTTTCGTGTCATCAGACTTACAGAATATTGATTTTTCCACACTTTTACAAGTTTTTCAATACTCTTTGCACAACTTTAATATTGGATGATCCATATTTTCGTGCCATTTCCTGCTCCCAGGATTCACTGACCTGCACTTGATATACCGCCGGAAGACGCTTCATGGCATTTACATCTTTCAGATAAATAACCACACTGCTGCTTCCCGGAGATTTTCGCAGATCCTCCAGAAGTCCGGCTTCCTGTCTTCCATAGTCTTCCCTGTCTTTAAACTGGATCCACACTTCCTTCGGTATTTCCTCAAAGGATCTTACTTTTTCCAGAATTATTTTTGCACCTCTGTCATCTCCTGCGTCAACCCGTCCCTGAACAAAAAGCTTTGCATCTTCGTTCAAATAACGCTGCCATTTTTCATAATCTCTTGGAAATACCACCACTTCTGCTGTTCCCACCAGATCTTCCAGTGTAAAAAAGGCCATGACCTTGTTATTCTTTGTATATTTGATCGTTTTATCCACGATCATTCCCCCAATGACCACTTTCTGTCCATCCGTGACCCTGGCAATCCCGCTTTCCTCTTCCGGCTGAAGGTCTGTTGTTCTGGCAGAAATAGTTTTTTCCATAACATCCCGATACTGCTCCAACGGATGCCCGCTGAGGTAAATTCCAAGTACTTCCTTTTCATAGGAAAGAAGTGTTTCCTTATCATACTCTCCTACGTTCGGCATTCGAATCTCAAAATCCTTTTTTACATCCTCTTCCGCAAAATCAAAGAGACTCATCTGTCCTGCTATGGTTGTTTTTTTGTCCTGTGCAATGCTGTCCACAATCTGACTGTAAACGGTCATTTTCTGGCGTCGGTTTCCTTCCAGACAGTCTAGAGCGCCTGCCTTGATAAAATTTTCGATGGCGCGCTTATTCACAACTCCGGTCAGTCTCTGGACAAAATCTTTCAGCGAAGTATATTCTCCTCTTTCTTCCCGCTCCTCCACAAGAGCTTCGATCACCGGACGTCCAACACTTTTTATGGCGGAAAGTCCATAGCGGATGGCTCCGTTATCTACGGAAAATCCATATCTTCCCCTGTTTACATCCGGCGGCAGGATCCGAATTCCCATCTGACGGCACACCTGGATATATTCCGAAACCTTATTAGGCATTTCGATCACAGATGTCATAAGCGCTGCCATAAATTCCACCGGATAGTAATACTTCAGATAAGCAGTCTGATAAGAAACTACCGCATAAGCTGCTGCATGAGATTTGTTAAACGCATATTTGGCAAAATCAATCATATCGTCATAGATTTTATTTGCCACCTTTTCCGGAATTCCGTTGGCAATACAGCCGGGAACTCCTTCTTCCGGATTTCCGTATACAAAATTCTGCCTCTCTTTTTCCATAACAGAGGCTTTTTTCTTAGACATGGCACGGCGCACCAGATCACTTCGCCCAAGAGTATAGCCTGCCAGATTACGTACAATCTGCATCACCTGCTCCTGATATACAATGCATCCATAGGTAGGCTTCAGTATCGGTTCCAGCTGAGGACAGTCATACTTAATAGTGTCCGGGCGGTTTTTGCCCCGGATATACTGAGGAATAAAATCCATGGGGCCCGGACGGTACAGAGAAATTCCTGCGATCACATCCTCAAGGCTCTGAGGCTTCAGTTCCTTCATAAAGTTTTTCATTCCCGCACTTTCCAGCTGGAATACTCCGTCAGATCGTCCTGTTCCCAGTGAATCCAGTACCTTTTTGTCATTATAATCAATTTTCTGCATATTCAGCAGAATACCTGTACTGCGCTGAATCTGCTGTACTGCATTCTGAATAACCGTCAAGGTACGAAGTCCCAGAAAGTCCATTTTCAGAAGTCCCAGTTCCTCCAGAGTTGTCATAGTAAACTGGGTGGTAATAGAGCCGTCCTGAGCTCTTGATAACGGCACATATTCATCTACATCCTTCTGACTGATCACCACCCCTGCCGCATGCATAGACGTATGACGGGGAAGCCCTTCCAGGCGCTTGGCAGTATCTATAAGGCTGTGGATATCCTCCTGCTCCTCATATGCCTTACGCAGCTCCGGATTCATCTGAAGCGCTTTGTCTATAGTGATATTCAGTTCCTGAGGGATCATTTTCGCAATAGCATCTACCTGGGCATAAGGCATGTCCAGAACACGGCCTACATCGCGGATCACACCCCTTGCCGCAAGCGTACCAAAGGTAACAATCTGAACCACCCGGTCCTTACCATATTTACGGACAACATAATCAATAACCTCCTGCCGTCTTTCAAAGCAGAAGTCCACGTCAATATCCGGCATGGAAACTCGTTCCGGATTCAGGAATCGCTCAAAAAGAAGATCATAACGGATGGGATCAAGCTGAGTGATCCCCAGAGTGTACGCTACAAGGCTTCCTGCTGCAGATCCACGTCCCGGACCTACCATAATGTCATGATCCCGGGCATACTTGATAAAATCCCATACGATCAGGAAGTAATCCACATATCCCATATTTTTAATTGTGGACAGCTCATAATCCAGTCTTTCCCGAAGCTCCTCTGTTACAGGCGTATAACGTTCCTCCAGCCCTTCAAAGCAGAGCTTATTCAGATATTCCCATGAAGTATATCCCTCCGGCACATCATATTTCGGAAGCTTAGTCACGCCAAATTCAATATCCACATGGCATCTTTCTGCAATCCTGTGAGTATTTTCCAGAGCCTCTGTAACATAGGGAAAGAGCATTTCCATCTCCTGAGGAGATTTTACATAATACTGACCTCCCTCATACCGCATACGATCCTCATCTGCCAGCTTCTTTCCTGTCTGAAGGCAAAGAAGTACATCATGAGGCTGCGCATCCTCTGCAAGTGTATAATGGACGTCATTAGTCACCACCAGATCGATTCCTGTTTCCTTATGCATTTTAAGAAGCTGCTGATTCACTGTCTGCTGTTCAGGAATTCCATGATCCTGCATTTCCAGAAAGAAATTTCCTTTTCCAAAAATATCCTGATAACGGAGAGCCGCCGCCTTTGCATCTTCGTACATTCCTCTTGTAAGATATTTGGCTACCTCTCCGGCAAGGCAGGCACTTAAAGCGATGATTCCTTCATGATATTTTTCCAGAATCTCCAGATCCACTCTCGGTTTATAATAAAAGCCCTCTACAAATCCTTTGGAAACGATCTTCATCAGATTGCTGTAGCCCTGATTATTTTCTGCAAGAAGTACCAGATGATAATAACGGTCATCACCTGTTCCTGTTTCCTTTTCAAATCTGGAACCAGGAGCCACATAAACCTCACAGCCCAGTATGGGATTAATGCCTGCGGCTTTACATGCTCTGTAAAAATCGATCACGCCATACATAACACCATGGTCTGTAATAGCCGCGCTGTCCATTCCAAGTTCCTTCACTCTGGACACATACTCCTGGATCTTATTGGAACCGTCCAGAAGACTATATTCTGTATGGACATGAAGATGTGTAAAATTCATAGTACGCTCCTTATTTTTTTACCTGATAAATCCTCCGGTCTCTTATTTCTACTTTTCCTTCTTTCAGAAGATGACCCACTGCACGTTTAAAGGCATTCTTGCTGAGACCGAATTCCCTTTTAATAACTTCCGGAGAAGCCTTATCGTCAAATGGCAGTACACCTGCAAATTCCTCAATCACCTGAAGAACGTTTTCCGCATCCTCATTGATCTGGATATATGCTTTCTGACGGTCGGAAACATTCAGCTTTCCGTCCTCCTTCACCTCCGATACCCGAAGATCAAGAACCGTTCCCGGACGATATTTTCCTGCTGCCTCTCTTGCAGGGATCAATGCAGAAAATTTATCGTCTACAGCCACGAATACACCAAAATTATCACTGATCTGGTAAACCCTTCCTCTTACCTGGTCTCCCACCTGATAAGGAGACTTTTTCAGAAGATATGGATATACTTTCATGGTTGCACAAAGACGGCTGCTTTTATCCACATAAAGAGCTACCAGACACTCCTGTCCCTCCCGGACACGCACAGTCTGCTCATGATAAGGAAGAAGAAGATCCTTCTCCAACCCCCAGTCAAGAAATGCTCCTATTTTTGTCACCTGACGAACCTTCAGAAGAGCTGTCTGTCCCACTGTGATCACAGGCTCTCTTGTGGTAGAAATAAGACGATCCTGAGAATCCTTATAAATAAAAACCTCCAGACGGTCTCCTTCCTTTGTTCCCTGAGGCACCTGCTTTGCAGGCAGAAGAACACGGTTTTTCGCATCTGCCTCCTTGTTTTCTGCCAGATATATTCCAAATTCCACAGTTTTCACTACAGTCAGTGTCTGTTTCTTACCTAATTCAATCATCCTGATCCTCCACTCTATCGAATCCAACTTTTTGATATGACACATTGTAACACAAAAAACTATTGAATAATAGTAAAAAACTGCCCTTAAGGCAGTCTTTCCACATAAATATTTTTTCTAATTATCCTGGGGCTGAAACTCCACCAGAGACATCATATCTACCCCTAAAATCTTTGCAAATATATACAATTCATAATCTGCAACAAACCTTGCACCGCTTTCAATCCTGCTGATACTGTCTCTTTCCAGTATCACACCTTCCACCTGCAGTCTTGCCGCCAGCTCGCTCTGGGACATCCGCCTTTTTATCCGCAGCTCCCTTATTCTCTCTCCGCTGACATTTTTTCTCCCCTGATAATCATAAATCTTCATACCAAAACTCCCCGATATATGCTAATAATCAGTAATTTTCCTGACATTAACATATGCAGAGAAAAAATATGTGTTAATACTCAGCAGAGGGGGAATTTCTGCATGTTTTTATAAAAAATCCCATCAGCCAACGCCAATGGGATTTTGAAATCTTTTTACTTGGTGTTCTGTCCGTAATAGGCATTTGCACCATGTTTTCTGTAATAATGTTTATCCTGAAGCTCCTGCGGAGCTGGTTTTACCTGCGGATTGATCTGTTCGCAGCGAGTTGCCATTTTTGCAACCTCTTCCAGAACAACCGCATTATGTACTGCCTCATGAGCATCTTTTCCCCAGGTAAATGGTCCATGATTCTTGCAGAGAACTGCAGGAACAGCCTCATAATCTTTATCCTTAAAATAATCTGCAATCAGAACACCTGTATTTTTCTCATATGCTTCTTCGATTTCTTCCTTTGTGAGATTACGCACACAGGGAACTTCTCCATAGATATAGTCGGCATGTGTTGTTCCATAACAAGGAATTCCTCTGCCTGCCTGTGCCCAGCTTGTTGCCCATGAAGAATGTGTATGAACGATACCTCCAATATTCGGGAACGCATTATAAAGGACAACATGGGTAGCCGTATCAGAAGAAGGATTATATTTTCCTTCCACCTTGTTTCCCTGCAGGTCTACTACTACCATATCTTCCGGAGTCAGTTTGTCATAATCCACGCCACTTGGTTTGATAACAAACAAACCTTTTTCTCTGTCTATCCCGCTTACATTTCCCCAGGTAAAAGTTACAAGACCATATTTAGGAAGATCCATGTTTGCTTTGTAAACTTCCTCTTTTAATTTCTCCAGCATAGTTCTCTCTCCTCTTATTATAAACTTTTCTCAAAAAACACCTTAGCGCCGGTATACAAAAAGCAACACCTCGCTATTTACAGTATATACTTATCTGCTCCATAAGCCAAGGTATTTTAATCAGATACATATATATTATTTTTCAATAATCTGTAAACTCCACCACCGCATAAGATTCCCCATGTATATCATTAAGACTGACCACAACCTTATCCGCATCCGCAGATATCTCCGGACAGATCACATCCGAAAGTCTTGCCTGCTGTTTATATTCTGCCCGCATCTGACGGAGAGAAAAGTCTGCCGGAAGATAGTCCATTGCCATCTGGATATACTGACAGTTATTCACATGATGATTAGTATCCAGGTGGTGCTTCTGAACTGTAAATGGTTCTTCCGGCAAAAAAACATCCGGTGTCACGATCTTGCGGGAAGCATATTCCATATCCAGTTTTTCTTCCAGTTCATAACCTTCTGTATCCTCCGGTTTAAGCTTGCAGGGAAATCCATTCTTCCCATCGATAAAAGTCCAGAAGGTATTGGCATAGGCCAGCCTTTCTCCTTCTTTTGTGTCCATAATAAAATTACGCTGCCCCATAAATCCCCGAAAACTATACGGCCATGTAGATGTAACGACCTCTTCTCCCAGAGCCGGATATCGATTAACCACAACCTGCCAGGCGGAAAGAACCCAGAATTTGTTTTTTTCTTTCAGAACTTTCATCCCATTTCCTACTGCCTCCGAATGAAACGTACTGCAGTCCTGAAAATAATTCAGAATTCCCGGCAAAGTAAGTAATCCGTTTTCTCCTATTTCACTGTATCGTACTCTTCCGCTGAAACTATATGACATGTCCATTCCTCTTTTCTGCTTATATCTGCTTATATTATAGCTTTTCATTTTTTATGCCGCAAGAAAAAAATCCCCCGGCAGATACCTGAATGGATGTCTGTCAGGGGAAATGTGAGGGCAGTTTTCTGTATTTTCACTGTTTTTCTGTCTGTATTTTTATTTGTCTCCTGCCATCAGCAGCTCTTTGCCTGAAATTCCCGGCTCTGTCATATTTACCGGATCCAGAATATGCTCCATCTGTTCTTCCGTAAGGATTCCTTCCTGAAGGATAAGATTTCGCACAGATTCACCTGTTTTGATGGCTTTTTTCGCAATATCTGCTGCTTTCTGATATCCTACATGGGGACAGATGGCAGTAATGATTCCTACGCTGTTTTCCACAAGGTATCGGCAGCGTGTTTCATTTGCCGTGATTCCTGTCACACAGTTGTCAACAAAGGTCTGCACTGCATAAGCCAGTGTATCAATAGACTGGAACATGCAGTAAAATACAATCGGTTCAAAGGCATTCAGCTCCAGCTGACCGGCTTCTGCTGCCATGGTGATAGTCACATCATTTCCAATAATGTTAAAAGCTACCTGATTTACAACTTCCGGAATAACCGGATTCACCTTTCCCGGCATAATAGAAGAACCATTCTGTTTTGCCGGAAGGTTGATTTCTCCAAATCCGGCTCTCGGACCGGAGGACATAAGCCGCAGGTCATTGGCAATTTTAGAAAGAGTCACTGCACAGGCTTTTACCGCACCGGAAACAGATACAAAAGAATCCAGGTTCTGTGTGGCATCAATCAGATCATAAGCCTGTACAAATTCCATATCAGAAACTTCTACAAGATTCGGTACGATCCGGCGGAGATACGCCTCGTCCGCATTGATTCCTGTTCCGACAGCAGTTCCTCCCATATTCAGGGTGCACATCTCTTCCATTGCCCGGTCCATTCTGTGGATATCGCGCATAATGGCAACTGAATATGCATTAAATTCCTGTCCAAGGCGGATCGGAACTGCATCCTGCATCTGCGTACGTCCCATTTTGATCACATGATCAAATTCCTTTGCTTTTTCACAAAGAGCTTTGTGTAAGCGGAGGAGTTCTTTTTTCAGATTTTTAAGAAGACGAAGAGATGTCATCTTTCCTGCTGTGGGAATTACATCATTAGTAGACTGTCCGCAGTTTACGTCATCGTTCGGATTGATAATAGAATAATCTCCTTTTTCTCCTCCCAGAATTTCAATGGCACGGTTGGCAATTACCTCGTTTGCATTCATATTCAAAGAAGTTCCCGCACCTCCCTGAATAGGATCTACAATAAAATCTCCATGAAGCTTTCCCTCCAGGATTTCATCACATGCCTGAACAATGGCCTTTGCTTTCTTTTTGTCAAGAATCCCTGCCTCACAGTTGGTAATGGCTGCTGCCTTTTTTATGTAAGCAAGGCTGTTGATGATCTCCGGGTGCATATTCAGTCCTGTAATGTGAAAATTTTCTGCCGCTCGAAGGGACTGCACTCCATAATAAACATTCTGAGGAACATCTTTTGTTCCAATAGAATCCTGTTCCACACGAAAATCCTGTTTTTTCTGCACTTCTCCCATTTTCCTTCTCCCTTTTCTTTCTCCTGTTTTATCTTTTTGTCTGTTTCCTTCTGCCCCAATATAATATCTCAAAAGCTGCTGTTCCTCTTAAGTATCGGTCACTTCATTCACAGCAGCACTAGTTCTTATGATGCCGGACTTTCTCTGCATCTATTCATTGTCCTCATTATAATGACATGATATAATATAATCA